>JBPCJV010000089.1:0-3034 GCA_051004925.1 Acidimicrobiales bacterium
CGGGGCTTCAACGACGCCAACCACGACGGCACGGGCGACCTCGCCGGTCTCATCGAGAAGCTCGACTATCTCCAGTGGCTCGGCGTCGACTGCCTGTGGCTGCTGCCCTTCTACCAGTCGCCCCTGCGCGACGGCGGCTACGACATCAGCGACTACTTCACCATCCTGCCGGAGTACGGCGACCTGGCCGACGCCGTCGAGCTGGTCGAGCAGGCCCACAAGCGGGGACTCCGCATCATTGCCGACTTCGTGATGAACCACACCAGCGACCAGCACCCGTGGTTCCAGGAGTCGCGGCAGGACCGGACCAATCCCAAAGCCGACTGGTACGTGTGGACCGACGACGACCAGAAGTGGAGCGACGCCCGCATCATCTTCGTCGACACCGAGCGTTCCAACTGGTCGTGGGACTCCCAGCGCCAGCAGTACTACTGGCACCGCTTCTTCTCCCACCAGCCCGACCTCAACTTCGAGAACCCCGAGGTCCAGCAGGCCATGATCGACGCCATCCGCTTCTGGCTCGACATCGGCCTCGACGGGTTCCGCCTCGACGCCGTCCCCTACCTGTACGAGCGCGACGGCACCGACGGTGAGAACCTGCCGGAGACCCACGAGTACCTCTCCCGCCTGCGCAAGGAGATCGACGCCACCCATCCCGGCACGGTCCTGCTCGCCGAGGCCAACCAGTGGCCGGCCGACGTCGTCGACTACTTCGGCAAGGGCGACGAGTGCCACATGTGCTTCCACTTCCCGCTCATGCCCCGCATGTTCATGGCCATCCGGCGGGAGCAGCGCCACCCCATCACCGAGATCCTCGCCCAGACCCCGGAGATTCCCCCCGGTGCACAATGGGGAATATTCCTACGGAACCACGACGAGCTCACGCTCGAGATGGTCACCGACGAGGAGCGGGACTACATGTTCACCGAATACGCCAAAGACCCGCGAATGAAACGGAACATCGGGATCGGGCGGCGCCTGGCGTCGCTGGTCGACAACGACCGGACGGTGGCCGAGCTCCTGCACGGTTTGCTGTTCAGCCTCCCGGGTAGCCCCATCCTCTACTACGGCGACGAGATCGGCATGGGCGACAACATCTACCTGGGGGACCGCGACGGCGTGCGCACACCGATGCAGTGGACCCCCGACCGCAACGCCGGCTTCAGCAAGGCCGACTTCGCCCAGCTCTATCTCCCGCCCCTCATGGACCCGGTGTACGGGTTCCAGGCGGTGAACGTGGAGGCGCAGCTGCGCAATCCCAGCTCGTTCCTGCACTGGATCCAGCGCATGTTGTCGGTGCGCCGGAGCCGGGCCGAGATCTTCGGCAGCGGCAGCTTCGAGGTCCTTCCGGCCGAGAACCCGTCGGTGCTGGCCTTCATCCGCCAGGTGGGCGACGACGCCGTCCTCTGCGTCCACAACCTGAGCCGGTTCGCCCAGCCGGTGGAGCTGAACCTGGCCCGCTTCGAGGGGCGCACCCCGGTGGAGCTGGCCGGGCGGGTGCCGTTCCCCCGCATCGGCGACCTGCCGTTCCTCCTCACCCTCGGCAGCTACGGGTTCTACTGGTTCGACCTGATCGACTTCGACCTGATGGACCGCGGATGATCTCCGCCGACGCCGTCACCCCGGGCCTGGACGAGTTCCTGGCCCGTCAGCGCTGGTACGGCGGCATGGAAGCGCCGACGACGCTGAAGGTGTTGAGGATGGAGGTCATTCGGGACTCGTGGCCGGCCCTGGTCGGCCTCATCGTCCAGGTTCCCGCTCAGGGGGCCGCTCGGGCCCAGGCCGACGAGACGCTGTACCAGGTGCTGGTCGGGATGCGCCCGCACGAGGACCACGCCGAGTTCTTCCGGGGCCACGACGAGGGGATCCTCGGCGAGGTCGTCACCGAGAAGGGGCCCGCCCTGGCGTACGAGGCCACGATCGACCCCGAGCTCGGGCTGGCCCTGCTCGACCACGTCACCGACGGGCGGGAGAAGGCGGAGCGGGTGCGCCCTGCGGGGGTGGAGCAGTCCAACACCTCGCTCGTCTACGACGACCGTCTCATCCTCAAGCTGTTCCGACGCCTGCAGCCCGGTCCCAACCCGGAGGTCGAGGTCACCGAGCGGCTGAGTGCCCTCGGCTTCGAGCACGTGGCCCCACCACTGGCGTCCACCGCCTACGACGGCACCCACCTGGCCGTCGTCCAGCCCTACCTGCTGGGTGGCACTGAGGGATGGGCCATGGCCATGACCTCGCTGCGTGACCTGTTCGGCGTGCACGACACGCAGCCCATGCCCGTGATCGACCCCACCGCCCCACCGCCGTCGGCCGACCCCGCCGAGGCCGGCGGTGACTTCTCGGGCGAGGCCGAACGGCTGGGCGTGGTGACGGCCAGGCTCCACCTGGCCCTGGCCGAGGCGTTCGGGAGGAACCCCGGAGACCCGGAGGTCTGGGCCGACTCCATCCGGGCCCAGGCCGCGGAACTGCCGCCCGGCGACCTCGATCCCGCCACCGCCCGTCACGTGCTCGACGAGCTCCGGAACCTGGCCGACCCCGGCGCGTCCATACGGGTGCACGGCGACTACCACCTCGGCCAGGTGATGCGCACCGACGCAGGCTGGTTCGTGCTCGACTTCGAGGGCGAACCGCTGCGGTCGGTGGAGGAACGCCGCCGCCCGACGTCGCCGCTGCGCGACGTGGCCGGGATGCTGCGGTCGATGCACTACGCGTCGATGTCGGGCCTGGCCGACCGCACCGACATCGACGTGGCCGAAGCCTGGGAGGCCCGCAACCGCGCCGCCTTCCTCGAGGGCTATCTGGCCGAGGCCGCCGGCGGCGACATCATCCCCGGCGACGCAAAGTCGATCGACGCCGTGCTCGCCGCCTTCGAGCTGGAGAAGGCCATCTACGAGATCGGGTACGAGCGGGCGCACCGGCCCAACTGGATCGGCATCCCCCGCGCCGCCCTGCGCCGCCTCACCCAACGGCGCCTGGCCGAGCCCGGCCGGGGACAGGGTGGGGTTCCCAAAAACAACCAACCATGAAGGGGAAGCCT
>JBPCJV010000090.1:0-6056 GCA_051004925.1 Acidimicrobiales bacterium
ATCGACCGCCTGGCCGACATGGTCGACGCCCACCTCGACCTCACCGCCGTCCACGCCCTCCTGAAGGAGCAGTGCCGTTGATCCTCGTCCTCACCAACGCCGACACCGAGATCCTCGCCCTGCGGTCGGTGGTGGAGGCACTCCCCGAAGGCTTCCCGGGAGTGCGGGCGGCCAACCCAACAGCGTTGGAGGCCGCGCCCGACCTCGACGGTGTCGACGCCGTGCTCGTCCGCCTCCTGGGCGGCCGCCGGGCGTGGCAGGGCCCGAGCGGCCCTCAGAGCGGGGGGCAAGGCCCGAGCGGCCCTCAGAGCGGGGGGCAGAGCCCGTTCGACGACCTGGCGGCCCGGTGCCGCACCAACGGTGTGCCCCTGCTGGCCTTCGGGGGCGAGGCCCATCCCGACGCGGAGCTCACCGCGGCGTCGACGGCGCCGGCCGCCACCGTGGCCCAGGCATTCGAGTACCTGCGGCACGGCGGCCTGGCCAACACCGAGCATCTGCTGCGCTTAGTGGCCGACACAGTGCTCATGGTCGGCTTCGGCTTCGAGGCCCCGGTGGAGCTGGCCCCCCACGGCATCCTGGGCGGCCGCCCGTTACCCCGCTCTGAGGGCCGCTCGGGCCCAGGCGGGGGTGGGGGTGACGGACCCGTCATCGGCGTGGTCTTCTACCGGGCCCACGTGCAGTCCGGCAACGTCGGGTTCGTCGAGGACCTGTGCGCGGCCATCGAGGCCCGGGGCGCCACCGCCGTGCCGGTGTGGTGCTACTCGTTGCGGCCCGACGCCGACGGACGGGTGCCGGCTCTCGAACTCCTGGCCGAGCGGTCGGTCGACGTGGTCGTCACCACCGTGTTGGCCATGGGGTCGGCGCGCGACGACGACTGGGACGCCTCGGCCCTAGCCGCCCTCGGCGTCCCCGTCGTGCAGGCGGTGGCCGCCACCCAGCCCCGAGTGGGGTGGGAGGAGAGCACCGCCGGGCTGGGGCCTCTCGACGTGGCCATGAGCGTGGCCATCCCCGAGTTCGACGGCCGCATCGTCGGTCCCGCGTTCTCGTTCAAGGAGGTGGTCGACGACGGCGACGAGCTGGGCACGCCCGTCACCGCCTACCGCACGGTGGCCGACCGCGTCGAGCGGGTGGCCGGGATCGCCCTGCGCCTCGCCGCCCTGCGCCGCGTCCCCAACGCCGACAAGCGGGTGGCGCTGGTGCTGTCGGCCTACCCGACCAAGCGCAGCCGCATCGGCAACGCCGTCGGGCTCGACACCCCCGCGTCTGTGATCGACCTCCTGCACGCCATGGCCGGCGCCGGGTACCGGGTGGACCGCGTGCCGCCCGACGGCGACGCCCTCATGGCCGAGCTGGCCGACGCCCTCTGCTACGACCGCGACGCCCTGGCCCCGGTGCAGCTCGCCCTCGCGGCCGGACGCTGGAGCGGCGACGAGTACTCGTCGTGGATCGCCGGCCTGCCCCCCACCCTGACCGACGCGGTGAACGAGGCCTGGGGGCCACCGCCGGGCGACGTGTACCGCGACGGTGACCACCTGGTGTTCCCCGGCCTCGATCTCGTGACCGTGCTGGTGGCCGTGCAGCCCCCGAGCGGCTTCGGCGAGAACCCAATCGCCGTCTACCACTCACCCGACCTGGCGCCCACCCACCACTACCTGGCCTTCTACCGGTGGCTGGAGTCGGGCTGGGGCGCCGACGCGGTGGTGCACGTCGGCAAGCACGGCACCCTCGAGTGGCTTCCGGGCAAGGGCGTCGGCCTATCCGCCGGCTGTGCTCCCGACGCCGCCCTCGGCGACCTCCCCCTCGTCTACCCCTTCGTGGTGAACGACCCCGGGGAGGGCACCCAGGCCAAGCGCCGGACCCACACCGTGATCGTCGACCACCTGGTGCCCCCACTCACCCGGGCCGACACCTACGACGACCTGGCCCGCCTCGAGAGCCTGCTCGACACCTACGCACGCGTGGCCGCCCTCGACCCGGCCAAGCTTCCGGCCATCCGGGCCCAGGTGTGGGAGCTGCTGGTGTCGGCCGAGATCCACCGTGACCTGGGGCTGGGCGAGGCGCCGTCGGAGGAGGAGTTCGACGATCTCGTCCTCCACGTGGACGGCTACCTCTGCGAGCTGAAGGACGCCCAGATCAGGGGGGGCCTGCACGTGTTCGGCCGGCCACCCGTCGGAGAGGCCCTGGTCGACCTCGTGCTCGCCCTCACCCGCCTGCCCCAGGGCGCGGTGCCGTCGCTGCGGGCGACGGTGGCGGCCGCCCTCGGCGTGGAGGTGGGCGACGACCGGGCCGGCACCGACGCGGTGGAGGCCGAGTGCCGCCGGCTGGTCGAGAGCCTGGCTGCCGACGGCTGGCGCTACTCGGGCCCCGATCCGACCCTCGCCTGGGTGTGCGACCGGCTCCATCCCGCCCTGTCGGCCACCACCGACGAGGTGGCCAACACCCTCGGCGCCCTCAACGGCCGCTACGTGCCCGCCGGCCCGAGCGGTGCGCCGAGCCGGGGCATGGCCCACGTGCTGCCCACCGGGCGCAACTTCTTCTCCGTCGACCCCAAGGCCCTGCCCTCGCGGCTGGCCTGGGACGTGGGACGGGCGCTGGCCGACCGCCTCGTCGAGCGTCACGTGGCCGACACCGGGAAGCCGCCCGAGTCGGTCGGCCTCGTCGTGTGGGGGACCTCGGCCATGCGTACCTCGGGAGACGACGTGGCCTGCGCCCTGGCCCTGCTCGGCGCCCGTCCGGTCTGGGCCACGGAGTCCGGGCGGGTCACGGGCGTGGAGGCCGTCTCCCTCGCCGAGCTCGGCCGGCCCAGGATCGACGTGACCCTGCGCATCTCGGGGTTCTTCCGCGACGCCTTCCCGAACCTCGTGCACCTCCTGGACGACGCCGTCGCCCTGGTGGCCGGCCTCGACGAGGCCCCCGAGGCGAACTTCGTGCGGGCCCACGGCGCCGACGACCCTCGCATCTTCGGGGCCAAGCCCGGCGCCTACGGGTCGGGGATCCTGCCGCTTCTCGAGTCGCGGGACTGGCGCTCCGACGACGATCTGGCCGCGGTCTACCTGGCTTGGGGCGGCTTCGCCTACGGCCGGTCGGGCATGGGAGTGGCCGCCCCCGATGCCATGCGCCGCCGCTTCGCGGCCATTGACGTGGCTATGAAGAACCAGGACAACCGGGAGCACGACATCTTCGACTCCGACGACTATCTCCAGGATCACGGCGGCATGGTGGCCACCGTCCGGGCCCTCACCGGGAACCAGCCCCGTGCCTTCTTCGGCGACTCCTCCGACCCGGCCCGCCCGCGGGTGCGGACCCTGGCCGAGGAGGCGGCGCGGGTCGTGCGCACCCGCGTCGTGAACCCGAAGTGGATCACGGCCATGCAGCGCCACGGCTACAAGGGGGCTTTCGAGATGGCGGCCACCGTCGACTACCTGTTCGGCTACGACGCCACCGCCCGCGTGGTCGAGGACTGGATGTACGAGCGGGTCACCGAGGCCTACGTGGGCGACCCCGAGGTGCGCAAGTTCTTCGAGCAGTCGAACCCCTGGGCCATGCGGTCGATCGTCGAGCGCCTGCTGGAAGCCGACGAGCGGGGACTGTGGGACGCCTCCGACCAGGCCCTGGCGACCCTGCGGTCCGCGCTCCTCGAGGCCGAAGGATGGGAAGAGGGGCGGGCCCCGGCAGGGCCGGCGGGTCCTGTCCCTCAGGGCCCCTCCCCCACGGGGCCCCTTCCCCGTGGGGGTCCCCCTCCCTACGGGCCACCCGCCGGCCCTGCCTCCCGCGAGGAGCGGAAAGGATGAACTTCCCGTTTCCCGCCGTCGTGGGGCAGGATGACGCCAAGCTGGCGTTGCTGCTCGCCGCCGTCGACCCCCGGATCGGCGGGGTGCTGCTGCGGGGGGCGAAGGGGTCGGCCAAGACCACCCTGGCGCGGGGCCTGGCGTCACTCCTCGACGCGCCGTTCGTGGAGTTGCCCCTGGGGGCCACCGAGGACCGGGTGATCGGCTCCATCGACCTGGCCGCCGCCCTCACGGGGGGCGGCGTGCGCTTCCGGCCGGGGTTGCTGGCCGCGGCCCATGGTGGCGTGCTGTACGTGGACGAGGTCAACCTGCTCGCCGACCACCTGGTCGACGTGCTGCTCGACGTCGCCGCCTCGGGGGTCAACCGCATCGAGCGGGAGGGCATCGCCCACACCCATGAGAGCCAGTTCGTGCTCATCGGCTCGATGAACCCGGAGGAGGGCGACCTGCGTCCCCAGTTCCTCGACCGCTTCGGCCTGTCGGTCGACCTGGCCGCCGAGGGCGATCCGGAGCGGCGGGCCGAGGCCGTCGGCCGCCGCCTGGCCTTCGACGCCGACCCGTCGGGCTTCGACCGCCGCTGGGCCGATGCGCAGGACGACCTGCGGCGACGCCTCGCCGGCGTCCGCCCACCCCCCGTCACCCCCGAGCTCACCCGCACGGTGAGCACCCTGTGCGCGGGCGTGGGAGCCGAGAGCCTGCGGGCCGACCTGGTCACCTGCCGTGCCGCGGCTGCGCTCGCGGGCTTCGAGGGACGGGGCGAGGTCGACGTCGACGACGTGCGCCGGGTGGCGCCGCTGGCGCTCGGGCACCGGCGGCGGCGCCAGCCGTTCGAGCAGCCGGGGATCGACCCGGCCGAGGTGGACCGGGCCCTCGACCAGCCCGAACCGCAGCCTGGCGCCGGTGGCGGGGGAGAGGCGGACGAGACCGAAGGCGGCCCGCCGGCGGACGCCGGTCCCGCCGGGGACGACCGGTCCGAGCCCGGCAGGGGTGGATCCGACCGCGTCGTCGCACTCGGCGCGCCGGAGCGGGTGGTGCGGCTGGAGGCATCCCGGGCCCGGTCGGGCCCCGAGGGGCGGCGGTCGACGACCGAGGGCGCCCGGGGACGGTTGGTGGGCGACCGGCCGGCCGGCGAGCAGACGCGGTCACTTGCCCTCTCGGCCACCCTCCGGACGACCGCGGTCCGGGAGGCCGTGTCGGAGGGCGAGCCGGCCGGTGGCATCCAGGTAGGCGATCTCCGGGAGGCCGTGCGCGAGCGCCGGGCGGGGAACCTGGTGATCCTGGCTGTGGACGCGTCGGGGTCGATGGGGGCGCCGGAGCGAATGGAAGCGGCCAAGGGGGCGGTGCTGAGCCTGCTGCTCGACGCCTACCAGCGGCGCGACCGGGTGGCCATGGTCACCTTCCGGGGCGAGGGAGCCGAGGTGGCCCTGCAGCCCACGGGCAGCGTCGAGGTGGCTCGCGCCCGTCTGGCCGACCTGCCGACCGGCGGCCGGACACCCCTCGCCGCCGGGATCGCCGCCGCCCTCGACCTGGCCGTGGCCGCCGGGCGCCGCCATGATGCCCACCGGCCGCTGCTGGTGCTGGTGTCCGACGGCCGGGCGACTGCCGGCCCCCCGTCGGTCGACCCCCTCCATGCCGCCCGCCGGGCGGCCGCCTCGGTCCGTCGCCAGGGCGTGGCCGCCGTTGTCGTCGACGTGGAGGCGGGCGCCGCCCGCCTCGGCCTGGCCGCCGAGCTCGCCGACGCCATGGGCGCGCGCTGCGTGACCCTCGGCGAGCTGTCCGGGGGCGCCCTCTGCGGCGCGGTCCGCTCGGCGCTGGACTGACCAGACGGGCCGACCCGGGGGGCGCGCCCCCGGACCGTGCCCCCGGGAACCGTGTCCCCGGGAACCGTGCCCCCGGGAACCGTGTCCCCGGGAACCATGTCCCCGGGAACCATGTCCCCGGGACATGAGACGAACGTTGACCCCGTAGCCGCCGGTGTCGTTCGCGGGTATCCTGACGCCGCTTGGGGCGGCAGTGGGAACCGGCAACCAGAAAGCCCCTCACCCGTGTCCGTGTACGACGAACCGAACCCCGAGCCAGACCCCTACGGCGAGGCCGACGCCGATGCCCCTGAACCGGTCGCACGACACGCGGAGTGGGTGCTCCAGGCCGATGCCGCCAAGCTCGCCGGGTGCTCGGTGAGCGCCATCCGCAAGTGGCGGCGTGAGGGCGTGGTCGACGACCGTCGCACGACTACCCTCGGCGGCCTGGAGCGGGTAGAGGTACGCC
>JBPCJV010000091.1:0-8653 GCA_051004925.1 Acidimicrobiales bacterium
CTGGGTCGACTTCATGCCACCGCCGGGCACGCCTGTGCCTGTCCAGCTGGTCGCGCCCATTCCGGCGCAGGCCCCACCGCAGGCGAACGACGCCGACTACCCGCCGTGCATCGATCTCGACGACCCCGCCTTCGACGGCCAGCGCGACGACGTCGTCTTCGCCGACTGACCAGCCGGCTGAGGCTATCAGGGCCCCGGCGACGCGGATCCGGCCACGTAGTTGGTCCGGTCCGGGACGAACTGCGCCGCCGTGCTCGGACAGTCGGACGGGAAGCGGATCTCGCGCCCCAGCAGATGGCTCGGCCGCGGTACTGGGCCGTACGCAACTGGGGCCATGAAGACCACCACAGCCTGCGGATAGGCGTCGCAGGTCCCCAGGAGGCCGTAGGAAACTAAAAAACGAGGAATCCAGATCGAGAGTGAAGTCGAGAATGTACGCATAGTCGGATGCCGACTGACCGGGGCCCGCGGTGGGTTCGGCGAACGTCGCCAGCCACGTGCTCAGCCCTCGGCCGGACGCAACGGCCCCCCGGGACCCAGATCCCAGTGGGTGATGGGCGCGGACTGCCGCACCGACGTCTGGGCACTGGCAGGCACGGTGCCCGCGCCCGCCACGACGGCAAGGGTCACGACCGCGGCAAGCAGGAAGAGCCGGTGCCTCGACGCCACGATTCCCCATTCCCCCCGCCGAGTACGCATGTCAGACCTCGGGATGGCACAGCCACCGGGGGGTGCTGCTTCTTCAGGGAGTCGGGGTACCACTGGGTGAACTTGATGGCGGCTTCCATCCGAGAGTCGCCGGATGGTACTGGAGGGAGTCGCGGATGTCGCGGGTGTCAGTCGGCCTTGGTCTCGCCCCACAGCGCGCCCACCTCGGCCGACGTCGCCACGGCCAGGTCGACACCTTGCGCCGCGGCCGCGCCCTCCATGGCCTCAAAGCGGCGGCGGAACGCCCCGCTCACACCACGCAGGGCGGCCTCGGGGTCGACGCCCGTGCGCCGGGCCAGGCCGACGACGGCGAACAGCAGCTCCCCCACCTCGTGATGGCTCGGCGTGGGCCCGACCGTCGCCGCGGCCAGCCTCGCACCGTCCGCCTCTCCCGGGTCGAGGCCGACCGACGCGGCCTTGCGCTGCACCTTGTGGGCGTACAGGAGCGACGGCAGGTCGCCGGCCACGCCGTCCATGAGGCTGGAGCGGCCCTTCTCCGCCTTCTTGATCTGCTCCCAGTTGCGAACCACCTCCCCGGTCGTGTCCGCCGCGACCGCGGCGAACACGTGGGGGTGACGGCCCACGAGCTTGTCGTGCACGGTGCGGGCCACGTCGGCCAGGGTGAACGCCCCCTCCTCCGCCGCCAGGGTGGCATGGAACACGACCTGGAACAGCAGGTCGCCGAGCTCCTCCTCGAGGTGGACGAAGCCCTCGGCGCCTGCGCCTTCGAGCTCCTCCACCGCCTCGAGCACCTCGTAGGTCTCCTCCAGGAGGTGGCGGGTGAGCGACTGGTGGGTCTGCTCCCGGTCCCAAGGACAACGGGCCCGCAGGGTGCGGACCAGCTCGGCGAAGCGCACCAGCTCGGCCGCCACCGGCGCGGCCAGCTCCGGCACCCACACCGACGTAAGGTGGTCGGGCTCCACCTCCTTGTCGAGGTCGTCCCACGGCACCGTCCGCACCGACTCGTCGGCCAGGCCGAGGTGGTGCAGGACCACGACGTCGGCCTGGTCGGGGCCGTCACCCCGCTCCGAGGGCCGCTCTGGCCCGGCGTCGACGGCCAGCTTGATCTCCGACAGCACGGCACGGGTGTCGCACTGGGCCACGAGCAGCGGCCCCCGCTCGCCGGCGGCCTCCACCGAGAAGCGCTGGCCGTCGACCAGGCGGACCCCGGCCGCCAACGGGTCGACACCGAGGCGGTCCCACGCCAGGTCGAGGAACGACAGGGCGGGAAGCACGTCGACCTCGACGCGCCCGTCGGCCACCAGCAGGGCCACCGACCGCTCGGCCACAACGGGTGACCCGGGCACGAGGTAGAGGACCTCGCCGTGCACTCCGGCGTCGGCCACCAGGGCGTCGACGATGCCGGAGTACACGTCGTCGAGGGAGGCGGCCGAGTCGTACAGATCGTCGAAGGTGCCGGCATCCTCGACGGCCGAGGCCGACGGATGGCGTCTCGTGCGCAGCCACCGCCGGGGGACGGTCGCCAGGGCGGCCGTGGTGGCCGCGGTGAACAGCTCGGGACCGGCGGGGCCGAGGCCCGCCACCACGACCCGCGGCCCGAGCGGCCCCCTGAGCGGCCCCCTGAGCGGAGCCCTGGCCACCGACGTTGCTTACCCGGGAGGAGCGTCGGCGGGGGGCGGTTCCGGTGTGCCGCCGCCGGGTGCCGGGGCCGTGGTGGCCGAGGTGGGTGCCTCGGGCGGCACCACGCGCGACTGGGCACCGGCCTTCTCGAAGGTGCCGTACTTGGGGTTGACGCTGATGTCGGCCTTGGCGATGGTCTCGTCGGCCCAGGCGCTGAGCTTCTCCTGGGCGGCGGCGGCGGCCTGCTCGCGGACCTGGGTGGCCACCTGGTCGTAGGGAGGGACGTCGCGGCTGCGCACGAAGATCAGGTGCTGGCCGAACTGGGTCTGCACAGGGGCGCCGACGGCACCGACGGGCAGGCTGAACATGGCCTGGGAGAACTCGGGGACGAGCTGGTTCTGCTTGCCGTAGCAGCCGAGCTCGCCGCCCTTCGACGCGCTGCCCTGGTCGGTGGACGTGGTCTTGGCCACCTCCGCGAAGGGCTCACCGGCGTCGAGGCGGCCCTTGATCTGGTCGGCCTCCTCCCTGGTGGCCACCAGGATGTGGCTCACGCAGGCCAGGGCGAACACATCGCCGTTGGCGTCGTAGAAGGCCTTCGACTGCTCCTCGGGCGACCCCGGTCCCATGAGGGCGAACGACAACAGGGTGACCTGGGCCGCGCGCTTCACCAGCGTGTCCTGGTAGCCCTTGGGGAAGGCGGTGAAGACCTCCTCGCCCCCGATGCGGTCCATGGCCGCGGTGCGCGCCGCCTCCAGGTCGTCGGGGGTCACCACGATCTTGCGGCGTTCGAGGTCCTTTTCGACCAGGTCGTAGATGATCTCCCGGCTGAGGACCATGGAGGTGAACGCGGCGTCGAACACCCCGTTGGTGCGCACCGGCACCTCGATCTGGGACTCGCGCAGCTTGAGGTACTTGTCGTTGCTGCCGAGGTCGCGCAGCTCGCCTTCGAGGGTGCCGGTCTCGATGCGGGTGCCGTCGACGGTCGCGGCGTAGCTGCTGACCGAACTGCAGGCGGCGGCGAGGGCGAGGGCGGCGACGGGCACGACCAGGAGCCGCCCCGTGCGGCGCCGGAGGATCTGGGAGGTCTTCATGGTGTCACCGATGGTACCGAGGCGGGCGCCTGGTCGGGCGCCAGCTCCCGCAGCAGCGTCATCACCGCCTCGAGCGGGTCGGCCCCGCGGCGCAGCGGCACCACCAGCTGGGCCAGGTCCTCCTTCCAGACCGCGTCCACGGAGATGCGCCGCAGGCGGATCTGCTGGCTGGTCATCAGGTGCAGCGGCGCCAGGCGGACGACGCCCTTGGCCACGGTGACCTCGCGCACGCCGGTGCGGACGCACTCGGCTCGCAGGCGGGCCACGCCGAGCAACGAGAGGGCCACGTCGGGCGGGGCCCCGTAGCGGTCGGCCCACTCGGCGGCCACGTCGTCGACCTCGGCCTGGGTGGTGACGACGGCCAGCCGGCGGTAGGCCTCGAGTCGCTGCTCCTCCCGGGCCACGTAGTCGGCGGGGATGTGGGCGTCGACGGGCAGGTCGAGCTTGATCTCGGCCGGCTCCCGCACCTCCTCACCCTTCACCTCGGCCACCGCCTCGCCCACCATCTGGGTGTAGAGGTCGAAGCCCACGGCGGCGATGTGCCCCGACTGGGTCGCCCCCAGGAGGTTGCCGGCGCCCCGGATCTCGAGGTCGCGCATGGCGATCCTGAAGCCCGACCCCAGCTCGGTGTGCTCGCCGATGGTCTTGAGCCGCTCGTAGGCCTCCTCGGTGAGCTTCCTCTCCGGCGGGAAGAACAGGTAGGCGGAAGCCCGCTGGCCGGCCCGCCCCACCCTGCCCCGGAGCTGGTGGAGCTGGCCCAGGCCCATGACGTCGGCCCGGTCGACGACCAGGGTGTTCACCGTGGGCATGTCGATGCCCGACTCGATGATCGTGGTGCAGACGAGCACGTCGTAGGCGCCCTCCCAGAAGTCGATGACCACCCTCTCCAGCCGGCCCTCGTCCATCTGGCCGTGGCCCACGGCGATGCGGGCCTCGGGCACGAGCTCGGACAGGCGCGCCGCCACCCGATCGATGTCGGCCACGCGGTTGTGCACGCAGAACACCTGGCCCTCGCGCAACAGCTCGCGAGGGATGGCCTCGCCCACGGCCCGCTCGTCGTACTCGCCCACGTAGGTGAGGATGGGCTGGCGCTCGGCCGGGGCCGTGTTCAGCATGGTCAGGTCGCGGATGTTGGTGAGGCTCAGCTCCAGGGTGCGGGGGATGGGGGTGGCCGTGAGGGTGAGCACGTCGACGTCGGTGCGCAGGCGCTTGATGGCCTCCTTGTGGGTGACCCCGAAGCGCTGCTCCTCGTCGACCACCAGCAGCCCGAGGTCCTTGAAGACGACGTCGGCCGACAGGAGCCGGTGGGTGCCGATGACCACGTCGACGGAGCCGTCGGCCAGGCCGTCGATCACCCGTTTGGCCTGACCCGGGGTGAGGAACCGCGACAGGGCCTCCACCCGCACCGGGTACCCGGCGAAGCGCTCGGCGAACGTCTGGTAGTGCTGCGAGGCGAGCAGGGTGGTGGGCACGAGCACCGCGGTCTGCTTGCCGTCCTGGGCGGCCTTGAAGGCGGCCCGCACCGCGATCTCGGTCTTGCCGAATCCCACGTCGCCGCACACCAGGCGGTCCATCGGCGTGTCGCGTTCCATGTCGGCCTTGACGTCGGCGATGGCCCGGGCCTGGTCGGGCGTCTCGGTGTAGGGAAAGGAGTCCTCCAGCTCGCGCTGCCAGGGGGTGTCGGGCGGGAAGGCGTGGCCCTTCTTCACCACCCGGTCGCGGTACAGCTTCACCAGCTCCTCGGCGATCTCGTGGGCGGCGACCCGCACCTTGGCCTTGGTGCGCTGCCACTCGCCGCCGCCCAGGCGCGACAACGTCGGTGTGTCGCCACCGGTGTAGTGGCGCACGGCGTCGATCTGGTCGGAGGGGATGTAGAGGCGGTCGCCACCGCGGTACTCGAGCAGCAGGTAGTCGCGCTGGACGGGGTTGGCCGGGCTGCTCCCGATGTCGCGCGTCACCATCCCGCCGTAGCGGGCCACCCCGTGCTGGTGGTGCACCACGTAGGCGCCGGGCTGGAGGTCATCGAAGAAGGCCTGGGCGTCGATGCGCCGTGGTCGGGGTCGACGGTGGGCGCGCCGACGGCCGGTGAAGTCGGTCTCGGTCAGCACGGCGAGCTTCAGCTCGGGCAGCACGAACCCCCGTTCCAGGGGCTCGGCCAGCACCGGAAGGGCGACGCCGTGCTCGGAAAGGGCCGCGGCCAGGCGGGCGGCCGAGCCCTTCCCGTCGGCGGCCACGACCACCCGGTACCCGCGGCCGAGGAGGTCGCCGACCTGCTGCACCAGGCGTTCGGGGTCACCGACCACGGGGGTCCAGCCGCGCGTCTCGACCGTGGCCGTCGGCGGGCCTGTGGCCCGCCCGGCCCCCTGAGCGGGGTGGCGGGCCTCCTCCGCACCGGGGTCACCTGCGTCTGACGCAGGTCCGGCTGCGGTCGGCACGAGTGTCCACATCGGCGCGCGCGTGTGGGCGAGAAGGCGTTCGAGAGGCACGTGCAGCCGGGGCCAGGCCCGGTCGGCCGACGCTCCCCACGTCTGGGCGAGGGAGGCGGCCAGCGCCTGTTCCTCGTCGATCAGCTCGGCCGCCCGGTCGCGCATCCGCCTCGGTTCGGCCAGCAGCACCAGGGCGTCGGGGCCCACCAGGTCGAGCAGGGTCTGCTCGTCCTGGGTGAGCCACGGGAGCCACGACTCCATGCCGTCGAAGGTCATGCCCTCGGCCAGGCGCTCCCACTGGTCGCGCCCCCACGGCTCGGAGCCCACCAGGGCCGCGGCACGGGCGCGGACTTCGTCGGTGGGCAGCACCTCGCGGCAGCCGAACAGCTCGACCCGCTCCAGGGGGTCGGTCGACCGCTGGTCGGTCACCGAGAAGCGGGTGAGCCGGTCGACCTCGTCGCCCCACAGGTCGATGCGCACCGGCGCGTCGGCCGTCGAGGGGAACACGTCGACGATCGAACCCCTCCGCGCCACCTCGCCCCGATGCTCGACCACGTACTCCTTGCGGTACCCGACGCCCACCAACCTGGCCACCAGGTCGAGCGGGTCGACCATGTCACCCACGGTGATGACCACGGGTTCCACCTCGGCCACATGGGGACCCAGGCGTTGGAGCAGGGCGCGCACGGGGGCGGCGATCACCCGCGGGGCCCGCTCGGGGTCGCCTAGGCGCCACAGGGTCCGCAGGCGCCGGCCCATCGTCTCCACGCCGGGGCTGACCCGCTCGAAGGGCAGGGTCTCCCAGGCCGGGAAGACCTCGGCCGCGTCGGGGCCGAGGAAGGCACCCAGGTCGGCCACCAGGCGCTCGGCGTCGGCTGTGGTGGGGACCGCCACCACGATCGGATGGCGGCTCGACAGGTGAGCCAGGCCGGCGGCGGTGAAGGCCCGCGCCGCCTCGCTGACGGCCACCACCGCCTGGGCGCTGCCCACCAGCCCCGGCAGTGTGGGGTGGTCGCGCAGCAGCGGCGGCAGATCCCGGAGGTTCACCGTCCGAGGGTAACGGACGGCCTGCCGCTGTTCGGGTGCCGGCGGGGGGCGACCTGGCGGGTGGTCGCCGCGCCCGCCGACGACTGATCGTACGACAGGGTCCCTAGGGCCAGGTCAAGGAAAACTTCGAAGAATCCCGACCGATTCTCGATGGCGGGCTCGGGACCTCATGTTCCTAGACTTCCCGCATGGGCCGCGCCACCACGTTCTCGGCGCTGACCAGCTTCGTGGGGAGAGACCACGAGCAACACGAGGTGGCCGCCCTCCTGGCCGCGTCCCGAATCGTGACGGTCGTGGGGCCGGCCGGTGTGGGCAAGACGCGCTTCGCCCTCGAGGTCGCCGCCCGGGTGGCCACCGACTGCCGCGCCGGTGCGTGGCTGGTGGAGTTGGCGGGGGTGTCCGATGCCTGCGACCTGTACCAGGCGACAGCGGCGGCGTTGGGCATGGCGACGGAGCCGGGCCGCGCCCTCCCCGACATGCTGGTCGACCGCCTCCGTGCACAGGAGGTCCTCCTCGTACTCGACAACTGCGAGCACCTGATCCCGGCGTGTGCGTCGCTGGTGCACGAGCTGGCCCACACGTGCGAGCGCGTCCGTGTCCTGGCCACCAGCCGGCAGCGCCTGGGGCTCGTCGGCGAACGGGTATGGCCGCTGGCGTCCCTCGCCGTCCCACCGCCAGGACGGCCGATCCCGGAGGAGTCGTACGACTCGGTGCGCCTCTTCGCCGAGCGGGCGGCGGCGGCGTGGCCCGGTTTCGCCCTCACTGACGACGTGGCACCGGTTGTCGCCGAGATCTGTCGACGCCTGGACGGGCTCCCGCTGGCCATCGAGCTGGCCGCGGCCCGCGTCGACGTCCTCTCCGTGACGGAGATCTGTGAGCGGCTGAAAGACCCCCTGCCCCTGCTCCGGGTTGAGGGCCGAGACACGATCGGGCGTCACCAGAGCCTCGAATCGGCGTTGGCCTGGGGCCACGAGCTCCTCTCCGCGGCCGAAGCCGCCCTCTTCGCCCGCCTGGCGGTCTTCGTCGGAGGCTTCGCCCTGCCGGCCGCCGAGGAGGTCTGCTCCTTCGACGCCCACGGTGATGGGCCTCTGGGGGCGCGTCCGGTCTTCGAGCTCCTGGCGTCGCTGGTGGCCAAGTCGATGGTGGTCACCGACCACCGCGAGCCCCGAAACCGCTATGCCATGCACGAAACCGTGCGGGCCTTCGCTCGGGAGCGACTCGCGGCACGAGGCGAGGAGCGCCTGGTGAGGGCCCGGCACGCCGACTGGTTCGTCGAGGTGGCCGAGCAGGTGGACCGGGAGTTCCGTCCCGACACGCGCGCGGAGTGTCGGGCCCGGCTGATCGACGACGACGCCAACCTGCGGGCGGCTCTGCGTTGGTCGCTGTCCGAGAACCCGCAGACGGCACTGCGCCTGGCCGGGGCGCTGGAGCAGTTCTGGGGCCGGCAGGGCTGCGTCTCGGACGCTCCGGAGCTGTTGGTGCGAACGCTGGCCACGAGGCATGCTGCGCCACCGGCGCTGCGGGCGCGGGTCCTCCGTCGGGCCGCGTCGTTTCGCGCCGAGCTGGGTGACGTCGCCCAGGCGTATGCCTGGCTCGACGAGGCCCTCTCGCTGAACCGGTCGATGAGCGACGACGCCGGAGCGGCGCGGACCTTGGCCCTGCTGGGTCACTGCCGCGTCATGGGTGGGAATCCCACCGGCGCCATCGAGATCCTCGACGAAGCGTCGGCTCTCGCCCACCAAGCAGGGCAAAACTGGCGGGTTGGCGAGGCGCTCTACCACGCCTGGGTTGCCCACCTTC
>JBPCJV010000092.1:0-5851 GCA_051004925.1 Acidimicrobiales bacterium
ACCCCAGTCGGCGACGTGTCCACCCTCGCGCTCCTGTACGCCCTGACGTCGGCCGACTCCCGGGCCACGGGCGAGGCGGCGTGGACGCCCTGGCGCCGGACCCTGCTGGGCGACCTCGTGGAGCGCGTGCGCCGGAAGCTCGCCGGCGAACCCGACCGGCCCTCCGCCGAGCCCGACCGCCACCACCGCCTGCTCCGCGAAGCCGACGGGCGGTCGCTCGTGAAGGGCGACGCCGACAGCGTCGACGTGGTGGCCCCCGACCGCCCCGGCGTGCTCAGCACCATCGCCGGGGTGCTCAGCCTCAACGGCCTCGACGTGGTGACCGCCAGTGCCGGTGCCGGCCACGACGGCATGGTCGTCGACACCTTCCGGGTCGCGTCGATCTTCTCCCGCCCCCCCGACTGGGCCCGGGTCGAGCACGACATCGAGAAAGCCCTCGACGGCCGGCTGTCCCTCGAGACGCGTCTCGGCGAGCGGGCCCGCACCTACGCCGGGCGGGGGGGGCCCACGGCGGCAGCCCCGGCAGAGACGCGTGTCGTGTTCGACAACGACCTGTCGGAGCTGGCCACCGTGCTCGAGGTTCGGGCCCCCGACACCATCGGACTGCTGTACCGGATCACCTCGACCCTCGCCGACCTGGGCCTCGACATCCGCCACGCCACGGTGAGCACCATCGGCCATCAGGCCGTCGACGCCTTCTACGTGGTGGATGCCCCGGGCGACAAGCTCACCGACCCCGCGCGGCTCAAGGAGGTCGAGGCCGCCGTCCGGAAGGCTCTTGCGGGCTCCAGTGCGTAATGGGGGTCCACCGCCTGGAGGATCCACCAGGCGCATCACCGCACCCTTGAAGGTCTTGGAGTTTCGGTAGGCTACGGCCCCCTGCGGAACCGGCGGGTCATGTGTGAGAGGGGCGGCAGGCACTGGCGCCCGAAGGGGGAGATCGCCGTGCGTGTTGCGCGCCGAGCATTCTGGGTTGCCATCGCTGTCGTTGCCCTGGGACTTCCGGGTGCCGCTATCGCGACTTCCTGAAGTCCTACGGGACGGCCAACGTCAACACCGGCCGGCCACTCACACCCGATGACTACTTCCGCCTTGCCAGCATCACCAAGACCTTCACGGGGACGGCGATCTTGCAGCTGATCGACCGCGGGCGACTCAGCCTGGAAGACCCGATCGACAAGTTCGTCCCCGGTCTGCCATACGGCGAGCAGATCACGATCCGCCACCTACTGGAGATGCGGTCCGGCGTCTACGACTGGTCCCTCGACCCCGACTTCGTCAGACGGTACAAGGCGCATCCGTTGGTCCGCGGATTCGGGCCCGCCGATGCTCTCAAGATCATCCTGCGCAACCCCGACATGGCAAAGCCTCCCGGCCAGGAGACCGAGTACAACAACGCCAATTACACCCTTCTCGGGCTCGTCTTGGAGAAGGTCACCGGTCGTGCCGCCGGTGACGTGATCACCAACAGAGTCATCCGGCCCCTCGGGCTCGGACACACATCGTTCCCCGTCACCCCGGCGCTGCCAGAGCCGTTCGTTCGCGGCTACCTCCTGGGTGAACCCGGCTTCGTCGACGTGACACGGTCCAGCGTCGACGCCACGTGGACCGCAGGAAACATGATCTCCAACGTTCCCGATCTGGTGAAGTACACACGAGCACTGGGCAGGGGAGCCTTGCTCAGCCCGCAGACCCAGGCCCAACGCTTGCAGTTCCACCCGTTCCCACTCCCTCCCGGAGCACCCTTCGCCGGCTATGGGCTCGGGATCATGAAAATTGGGGACTGGATCGGCCACGGCGGAGACATCTTCGGTTACAGCAACGATGCCTGGTACCTGCCCTCGGCCGATGCCACGATCACCGTGACTGTGAACAAGGGGTCGATCGACGCCCGAGGGACGGCGAACATCTGGACCGTCATCGCTGAGCATCTCTACCCCGGCTCTATATCGGGCGCGCCGGCAGGATTTCGAAGGCTCCGGTACCTCGAAGCTCCCGCTCACCGCTCCGCTGGCTCTTGAAGCCCAGGATCCCGTTGTCGCGTTCCGCGCCTCGCCCCCCTCTACGCTCTCTCCCGAGATGGGGCCGCTGCGGGACTACGAGCACGACGGCCTCATCTTCGACGTCGACGACAGCGGCGGCGACCAGAATGACGTTGTCATCCTCCTCCACGGCTACCCGGCGTCGAAGCGGTCGTGGGACGGCGTCACCCCGGCGTTGGCGGAGCGGGGCTACCGGGTCCTGGCGCCCGACCAGCGCGGCTACTCGCCCGGGGCCCGGCCATCGGGGCGAGCCAGCTACGCCCTCGGTCACCTCGTGGACGACGTCATGGCCCTGGCCGACCGGGCCGGCGCCGAACGCTTCCACCTCGTCGGCCACGACTGGGGCGGCGCCGTCGCCTGGGCCGCGGCGGCGTCGCATCCCGAGCGCGTGCGCACGCTCACCTCGCTGGCCACGCCCCACCCCCGGGCGTTCCTCGCGTCCATGGTGTCGAGCACCCAGGCCCTGCACTCGTGGTACATGCTCTTCTTCCAGCTGCCGTGGCTGCCCGAGATGTCGGTGACGAGCGGCACGGGTGGAACGGCCTTCGCCCGCGCCCTGGTGCGGACGGGGTTGTCGCCGGAGCGGGCCGATGAGTACCTGCGCTTCCTGCGGGCCGGCGCCGCCGGTCCGGCGCTCAACTGGTACCGCGCCCTTCCCCTCACCCCGCCGACGGGCTTCCGCGCCGTGTCCGTCCCCACGATGTACGTCTACGGAACCGCCGACTTCGCCCTCGGGCGCCGCGCCGCCGACCTCGTCGGCCGCCATGTGACCGGCGACTACCGCTACGAGGTGCTCGAGGGCGTGAGCCACTGGATCCCCGAGGAGGCGGCCGACACGACGGCCAAGCTGCTCCTCGACCACCTCGGATCGCACAACGTGAAGGCGGACTGATGAGGGTCGTCCTCGTGGCCGAGCAGCTCCGCAGGACCGTGCCCGGGGGCATCGGCACCTACGTCCGGGGACTGGTGAAGGGGCTGTTGGAGATGGGCTCCGACGCGCCCGACCTCGCCCTGTGGGCCAGCCGCCTGCCGGCGCGCCGCGACGATCCCGTGGCCGGACTGGGCCTGCCCACGGTGATCGCGCCGGTGCCCGGCGCCGCCCTCATCCGGGCGTGGGACCAGGGCTGGGCCGCCTTCCCCGGCGAGGCCGACGTGGTCCACGCCCCCTCCCTGGCGGTGCCACCCCGGCGCCGCGCCCCCATCGCCGTCACCGTGCACGACCTCGCCTGGCGCCAGGTGCCGGAGGCCTTCCCGCCCCGCGGCCGTCGCTGGCACGAGGCCGCGCTGGGTCGCACCCTCGTCCGCGCCTCGCTGCTCGTCGCCCCCTCGCGTACCACCGCCGAGGCGCTCATGGCGGCCGGGGCGCCCTCCAGCCGGGTGGAGGTGGTGGAGGAAGGCTGCGACCACCTGCCGGAGCCCGACGCCGCCGCCGCCGACGCCGTCCTCGCCCGGCTCGGCGTCACCGGCCCCTACCTGCTGAGCGTGAGCACGCTCGAGCCCCGCAAGAACCTCCGCCGCCTCCTGGCTGCCTACCAGCTCGCTCGCCCCCGGTTCCCGGAGCCGTGGCCCCTGGTCGTGGTCGGGCCCTCCGGCTGGGGCGAACGGGAGACGTCCGACGACAGCGACGGCGTGGCCATGGCCGGATGGGTCGGCGCCGGAGCGCTGGCCGCGCTCTACCGAGGGGCCCGAACGGTGGCCTACGTGCCCTTGCTGGAAGGCTTCGGCCTTCCCGCCGTGGAGGCCATGGCCGCGGGCGTGCCCGTGGTGGCCAGCCCGATGCCGAGCACGGGCGGGGCCGGACTGGTGGTCGACCCCGAGGACGTCGGGGCCATCGCCGCCGCCCTGGTCACGGCCGCCACCGACCAGCCGGCCCGGTCGGACCTCTGCGCCGAGGGACTGGAGCGGGCGTCCATCCTCACCTGGAAGGCCACGGCCGAGGCCCACGTCGAGCTCTGGGAGTCACTCGGGTGAGTGACCCCTCACCGGTGAGAGTGTGTCTGGACGCCACGGCCATCCCGGCGCGCCCGGCGGGGGCCGGACGCTACGTCCTCGACCTGGCTGCGGCCCTCGGCCTGCGCGACGACGTGGAGCTCAGCGTGATGTGCCGCCGGGGCGACGAGGCCAGGTGGCAGTCGGGCCCGGGGGGGAACCTGGCCCTGGGGCGGGCTCCCGCCCGCCGCCCGCTGCGCCTGGTCTGGGAGCAGGTGCGGCTGCCCGAGATCCTGGCCCGGCTGCCGGTCGACGTGCACCACGGGCCGCACTACACGATGCCCGAGCGGGCCTCGCTGCCCCGCGTCGTCACCATCCACGACCTGTCCCTGCTGGAGCACCCGTCGTGGCACGAACCGGCCAAGGTCGCCTTCTTCCGCCGGGCCATGCGGGTGGCCGCCACCCGGGCCGACGCCATCATCGCGGTGAGCGCCAGCACGGCCGAGCGCCTCCAGGCCCTTCTCGCCCCGCGGCCGCCGGTGCACGTCATCCACCACGGGGTGGACCACGCCCGCTTCCGGCCCCTGGCCGCAGGCGACACCGACGGCACCGTGCTCGACCGGGCCGCCCTCCGGCGCATCGGCGCCGCCCCGCCGTACGTGGCGTTCGTGGGCACGCTCGAGCCCCGCAAGGACGTACCCACCCTCATCCGGGCCTTCGACCGTGTCGCCGGCACCCGACCCGAGCTGAGCCTGGTGCTCGCCGGTGGGCGGGGGTGGGGCATCCGGGCCGTCGAGGTGGCGGCGGAGGCCGCTGTGCACGGCCGCCGCGTGCGCCTCACGGGATACGTGGCCGAGGAGCAGAAGGCCGCCCTGCTCCGGGGGGCGGCGGCCGTCGCCTACCCCTCGCTCGAGGAGTGCTTCGGGCTGCCCGCCCTCGAGGCCCTGGCCTGCGGCGCCCCCCTCGTGACCACCTCGGGCTCGGCCATGGCCGAAGTCACGGGCGACGCCGCCCTGCTGGTCCCGCCGGGCGACGCGGAGGCCCTGGCCGGGGCGCTGGTGGCGACGGTGGCCGGAGGCGCGGAGGTAGAGCGGCGACGGGCCCTCGGGTACGAGGTCGCCGCCCGCTACACCTGGGCGGCGTCGGCCGAGGCCCACGCCGCCGTGTACCGCTCGGTGATCTAGGACCGCACCGGCACAGGTCGACGAACAACTCGTCGCAACGTCGAACGGCGAACGGTCGGTAGGACCGTACAGTCTGTCGCCATGGTCGAGCGGACAGCAGGATCGCAGCCGCTCGACCCCGAGACCCCGGCGGGAGCCAGGACGCCCACGCGCCGGACCGGCCCGACTCTCCGTGGTGCGGCCCTGGCCGGGGCGTGGGTGGTGGTGGCCACCGTCCTCCAACTCGTGCGGGCGCCCGATCGCCCGCCGTGGCGGGCCCTGTGGGCCGAGGACGGCCACGTCTTCCTCAGTCAGGCCCTCGATGATCCGCTCGGGTCACTGTTCAGGTCGCACTCGGGTTACCTGCAGCTCATGGGTCGCGTCGTGGGGGCGGTGGCGGCGACGGTACCCCTCGAGGATGCCGCCATCGCCTTCGCCGTCGTCGGCAGCCTGCTGGCGTCGATCCTGTCGGTGTACGTCTACTTCTCGTCCCGCTCCATGCTCGACTCCACCTGGGCCCGGGCCCTGCTGGCGGCAAGCATGGTGTTCGCGTCGGTCACCGCTTTCGAGGTCTCGGCCAACGGGCTCAACCTCCACTGGTACCTGCTCTTCGCCTGCTTCCTGGCCCTGTGGTCGACCGACGAGTCGACGCCCATGCTCGTGGCCGACTCGGTGGTGGTCACCCTGGCCACACTGAGCGGGCCCCTCGTCCTGTTG
>JBPCJV010000093.1:0-3976 GCA_051004925.1 Acidimicrobiales bacterium
GAGGTCGGGCTCATCGGGCTCGCTCCTCTTCGTCCACGGGTTGCGACTGGTCGGTCGGGACCTCTTCCGCCGGATGGCCCGTGAGCGCCAGGAAGACCTCGTCGAGGCTGGGCTGGCCCACCGAGAAGTCGGCGATGCGCACGCCGGACCGGCTGAGCGCGGCGAGGGCATCGGCGGCCAGGCCGGCGTCGGCGCACTGGGCGGTGAGCCCGGCCGGGTCGGGGTCGAGGGTGATGTCGCCGAGCTGGCGGTGCAGCACCTGCTCGGCCTGGGGTCGCTGGTCAGGGTCGAGCAGGCGCACGCGCAGGGCGCCGGAGCCCACCGACGCCTTCAGCTGGCCGGGCGTCCCCTCGGCGATGACCTTGCCGCTGTCGATGACGGCGATGCCGTCGCACAGCTGGTCGGCCTCCTCGAGGTACTGCGTGCACAGCAGGATCGTCGTGCCCCCCGCCACCATGGCCCGGATGATGTCCCAGACCTGGTTGCGGGAGCGGGGGTCGAGGCCGGTGGTCGGCTCGTCGAGAAACATCAGCTCCGGCGTGATCACGATGCTGGCGGCGATGTCGAGCCGGCGGCGCATCCCGCCCGAGTAGGTCTTGACCAGCCGCCCCGCGGCCTCCGACAGCCCGAAGGCGTCGAGCAGTTCGGCGGCCCGCTCCTTGGCCGCCGGGCGGGTGAGCCCCAGGAGGCGTCCGAGAAGGATGAGGTTCTCCCGGCCGGTGAGGGCCTCGTCGACCGAGGCGATCTGGCCGGTGAGGCTGATGACGCGTCGCACGGCGGCAGCCTCGTCGACGATGTCGTGCCCCATGACCCGGGCCTGGCCGGAGTCTGGGCGAAGCAGCGTGGCCAGCATGCGGATCGTCGTCGTCTTGCCCGCGCCGTTGGGGCCGAGCACGCCGTAGACGGAGCCGGTGCGCACCGCCAGGTCGACGCCGTCCACGGCGCAGACGTCGGCGAACGACTTGACCAGGCCGGTGGCCTCGATGGCGAGCGCTGAGTTCGTGGGCATCGGGGGGCTCCTCGGGGACGGGGTCCGTACGGTCTCTATCACTGGAGACGAAACCGCGCACCCGAATTCATCGGTGCCGCCGGTCAGCGACCCCCAGTCGCCACGTAGACCTCGTTGGTATGGGGCCGGCCCTGGGGGACGAGGTTGCCGGCGGTCGACTCGAAGGCCACGACCGACCCGTCGCCGCTGATCGACGGGAACCCGCTGGGATCGTCGGGGTCGCCGGACGCCGCCGTGCTCGCTCGCCAGACCGCGCCGGTCGCCAGGTTGACGACCACCACGTCGCTCACCCCGTTGCCGTCACCGGGCAGGAGCCGGGAGTTCGCCGAGTGGAACGAGACCCATTTCCCGTCGGCGCTGAGGGCGGCGTCGGAGCTGAGCCCGTCGAGCTTGCGACCGTCCCGGCCGCTCACCCGCGCGGTGCTGCCGAGGCGCAGGTCGCGCACGAACACATCGCGGAAACCCTGGTCATGGGGCACCAGGTTGGTGGCGGCCGACTCGAACGCGACCTTGGTGCCGTCAGCGCTGATCGACGGGGCGTAGCTGCTGTTGTTCGCCGCCGGCCCCCTGAAGCTGGCGCTGACCAGCGTCGTCGTGCCTGCCGTCATGTCGCGGACGAACACGTCCGACCACCGGTTCTCGTCGTCGGGCGTGAGGTTCCGGGCCCAGGATTCGAAGGCCACGTAGCGCCCGTCGGCGCTGATCGACGGCGCCCCGCTCACCTGGTCGGCCTGCCCGCCCTGGTTGGGGACGCTCACGCGCTCGATGCGCCCGGACCGGCGGTCGCGCCGGAAGACGTCGTCGCGTCGGTTGGTATCGCCGGCCACGAGATTGTTGGCGAACGACTCGAAGACGAGCCAGCGGCCGTCGGCCGTGATGGCCGGAGAGAAGCTGTTCAGCGAGGTTTGGGCTCCGGCCGCGGACACGCTCTCGCGCGTCGTGGTTCCCAGCCTCATGTCCCGCACGAAGATGTCGGAGCTGGCGTTGGTGTCGCCGGCCACCAGGTTCGTGGCCGAAGAACGGAACGCGACATACCGGCCGTCGCCGCTCACGGACGGGTCGAAGCTGTCGCCGTTGGCAGGGCCGCCGTCGAGGGCGACCCCGACCGGTCGCGTCACCCCTGTCGAGCGGTCGAGAGCCAGCACCCGGGACACGCCGTCGGCGAAGGTCTCGAAAGCCAACCACCGGCCGTCGGCGCTGAGTGCCGGGCTCTGGCTGAAGTGTCCCGGTCCCCCGAGGCCATCGCTCGCCCGGCTGATCCGGGGAGCGATTCCTCCAGCCGGAGGGAGCGGCGTCCACACCGGCGCGATGGGACCGGCGCCGCCGGGGCCCTGGAACGACGAGCACTGGCGACGGCGCACCAGGCAGCTCTGGATCAGGTCTTCCAGGTCGGGTTGGTGCCATGCGTTCAGGAAGTCGGCGTGACCGCTGAACGGTGAGCCCGAAGCCAGCGTGAGCTGGCCCCCGTGGAGCTCGGGGTATGTGACCGTCATGGCGATCTCCGGGAGGGCAACCGGGTGGGTCGCGGGGCACACACCCTTCCTGCGGTAGGAGACGTGGGATCTGTGGTCGGCACTGTCGGTGTCGCGTCCGTTCCAGCAGTCCGGGAAGTTGACCCGGAAGGCGAGGTCGCTGCCCGGCGGGCAGACGGGGATGTCGGCCCGCCAGGGCTTCTTGGCCCCTTCCTCCCGGCAGGCCCACTCGACCGACTGGAGGAACTGGGCGGAAGTGGCGGCGGGATCGCCGGCGATCATGCGGAAGTCGGGGGGAAAGGCCACGATGTCGGCGGGGTCCAGCCCGTAGCCCCGGTAGTAGAAGGTCCCCTCGCCCGGCGTGAGCGGCGCTCCGTCCTCGAGCACCGAGGGCATCCAGTACGCGGCCGTGTCACCCGGCCGGTTGCACGTGGTCGGCGTGGCCCGGAGCGACTCGAGCGTGGAGTGGGCGTTCGTCGACGTGTTGCCCCAGAAGTCATGGCTGTGGCTGTGGCCGGGATGGCCGGGATGGCCGGGATGGCCGGGATGGCCGGGATGGCCGGGATGGCCGGGATGGACGATGGGATCGTCGGCGGCCCGGTGGCTGAACGGGCACACCACCACGAAGTTCCGGGCGACGTCGGTACCCGCCACCGGTGACGGCTCCTCTGTCGCCTCTGCCTGCTGGCCCAGGCCGGCGGCCACCAAGGCCACCCCCAGGAGAATCGTCCCGCTGCGCCGCGTGCTCAAATTCGCCGTCCCCCCGAAGCCCGCCGGTGGAGCCTCATCGCGACCCTACGACTGTAGCGACCGCGCCGCCAGGGATTCCTTGGTGTCGCCGGCCGTGCTTGCGCCGGGCGCAGTGGGGGCACGGTTCCTCCGATGAACGCCGACGCGGGATGCAGTGGCTCCCGGCCCTGCGCCTTCACCGCGAACTGGCGGGATCCATCGCCAGCGCGGCGTTCACGTCGGGGCACCGCTTCGTCGTCGGGATCTGGGAGCAGTCTCCCCTCGGTCCCATGGCGGACGTGATGTGGACCCCACCCGGCGGGGAGCGGGTGCTGCTGGTAGCCCGCGAGGAGGTGGGCGCGTTCATCCCGGCCGTCTACCGCTTCGACCGCGTCGAGGTGGTGGCGCTCGAGTGTCGGTTCGAGGGACCCACGCTGCGGGTGTCCGCCGGCGACCTGCAGCTCACCATGAGGGGCGGACGCGACTGGCCGATCCCACTTCCCCGGCTCCGCTCGCGGGAACCCTTCCGCCGGGTCGAGGCCGCCGTGGCCAGGCGGCTGCTGGGCGTCCGCACGTTCGGCACCAGCCCGACCGGGTCTTCGAGTGGTACCGGGCCGACGGGTACCGCCCGCCCCGCCGGCCGTCGGTTGTGCGGGTGCGGCCGCTGCTCGTCGACCCGACCGGGGATCTGGCCGGGGCACTGCCGGGCATACCTGACCGGTCCTCGACGTTCTACGGGGACACCCTGACGATACCCGGGAGACCC
>JBPCJV010000094.1:0-8091 GCA_051004925.1 Acidimicrobiales bacterium
AGCGACGGGTGGCAGCAGGTGAAGATCAGGTGGAGACGGTCGTCGGGCACGGGTCCCACCTCCGGGGGCGCGTCGCGATGGTGGACGAGGGTGGCCTGGGCGTGGCGGTCGTCACGCGACGCCTCCCGCCGCAACCGGTCGATGGCCTTGTTGCGGGCGGTGGTGACGATCCAGCCCCCCGGGTTCGGCGGCACGCCGGCCGACGGCCAGCGACTGACGGCGACGGCGAAGGCCTCCTGGACCGCCTCCTCGGCGAGGCCGATGTCGCCGAAGAGGCGGACCAGCGTGGCCACGGCCCGGCCGAACTCCTGCCGGAATGTCAGCTCGATTACTGAGGTGTCGGTGGTCGTCACGACCGCCCGAGCCTCACTCCCCCTGGAAGGGACGCACCTCGACGGGGGCCTTGCAGGCCACGGTCGCCTTGGCCGCCCAGGCGAGTGCGGCGTCGAGGTCGGCCGCCTCGATGACCCAGAACCCGCCCAGCTGCTCCTTGGTCTCGGCGAACGGCCCGTCGGTGGTGAGCACCTCGCCGTCGGCGACCCGCACCACGGTGGCGGTGTCGGCGGCGTGGAGGCCGCCGCCGAACACCCAGGCGCCCTTGTTCTGGAGCTCGGTGTTCAACACGTCGACGTCGGCGTACGCCTGCTTCATCTCCTCGGGCGCCGGCTCGGGCTCACCCTCGACCATGTGCACGGACAACAGGTACTGGGTCATCGGTATCTCCTTTCGAACAGGCCGGCATGGTGCCGGGCCCTCACCCTGTCTACGAACGACGATCGCCCGAATCGACACGCCCGGCGAAGTTTTCTCGATCTGGCCGGCACGCGCACCAGCCCCGGTACCGTCGGGCGATGCGCCGCGTCGTTCCCGCCTCCCTCCTGCTCGCCGTTCTCCTCGTCGTCACCGGGTGCCGGAGCGATCCTGCCGTTCGTCCGGCGACCACCGCCCCGCCCGCCACATCGGAGGCGCCGCCGACGACCGTGGCCGTCCAGCGCGACATCCTGGCGTCCGACGACGATCCCCCCGGGGCCCCGGGCCGCACGCTCACCCTGGTCCGCTACACCATCGCCCCCGGCGCCGAGCTCGTCCCCCACGTGCACCCGGGTGTGCAGCTGGCGTCCATCCAGGCGGGTTCCCTCGCCTACACCGTGATGACCGGCACGGCGACGGTGAAGCGGGCCGACGGTGCCGTGGAAGAGATCACCGGCCCCACCTCGACCACGCTCGCCGTGGGCGATGCCGTCACCGAGACGGGCGACATGGTGCATTTCGGGGCCAACAAGACCGATGCTCCGGTGGTGATCCTCTCCACGCTGCTGACCGAGACCGGTCGCGACCTGGCCGTCCCGGTCACGGCGGTTCCCACGACGGTTCCGGGCTGAGCCGGGAACCCACGTGGCGCTGGGGGTGGCCCCGCGGCGCTCCGTGGGAAAGACTGGGGCCGTGACCAACCCCCCGGCGCCGGGCCCGACCCAGCGCTGTCCGGTGTGTCGGAAGCTGAACCGGGTCCCGCTCCACGACTCCGGCCAGGCCCACTGCGGCGCCTGCAAGGCCCCGCTCAACCCGCTCGCCGGCGGCGGCCCCTCGGCCGCCCGGTCGGGTGACCTGGGGGCCCAGGTGATCGAACGCTGGGACGCGCTGCTGCGTCTGGTCCCGCGGGGCATGGCCCTGGGCCGGGCCGTGGGCCGGAGCGGCGCCGACGACCCCGCGGCCGATCCCGTCGGCTTCCTCAGTTCCGCCGCCCACATGCCACGGGACGAGCTCGACCAGGTCCGGCTGCTCCGCATCCACCTGGCGTCGAACAAGCCGATGCCCACCGAGGTCCTCACCCGCGCCCTCGACACGCTCGACCGGGCCCATTCGACATTGGCGCGCACCCGCCTGCCCGAGTGACGGTCTCCGACTCACGTTGACGCCGACGCGCCACGGCGCGCGAGAGGGCGACGTGGCGAGCTCGACGGCCTGCTCACTCGCGCTTGAAGGCGCCGAGGAGGTTGGAGAAGTCGTCCGTCCAGACCCTGGATTCCGGACGGGCGGGGAGCGGGGCCCACGTCGGATCGCTCGCCAGCGTGGCCAGGTCGGACGACCGCCGAGCCATCGCCACCCACACCGAACCGGCCTTGCCCTCCTCGACTTGGGCCTCGGTGACGTTCGGCCCGTCGCGCACCATTGCCGTCAGCCGGGCGTCGCCGGCGAGGTCGCCCAGCACGAGGTCGAGATCGAGGTAGCGGTTGCTCACGTTGAAGGCGATGATGCCGCCATCGGCCAGCCGGTCGAGGTAGAGAGACAGCGCCTCTCGGGTCAGCAGGTGCATGGGGATCGAGTCGGAGGTGAAGGCGTCCACCACGATCACCCCGAACTCGTCGCCCGAGGCGCGCGACAACGACCGGCGGGCGTCGCCCACGACGACGTCGGAAGTCGGGGGACAGTCCCGCAGGAAGGTGAACAGGCTCGGGTTCCTGGCCAGCCGCTCGACGGCCGGATCGATCTCGTAGAAGGTCCATTGCTGGGTCGGCTGGCCATAGCACGCCAACGACCCCGTGCCGAGGCCGATGACCGCCACCTCGGGTGTCGGGGTCCGTCCGGGCGGGGTGGCGAACACCGGGCCGAGGGCCCAGTAGTAGGTGAGCGGGTCCAGACGGCGGGTCGGGTCGGTGCTCTGCGCCCCGTGCACGGTGGTGCCGTGAACGAGGAGGTGCAGGCGGCGGTCGCGGTCCCGGTCGACCCGGAGGACGCCGAAGAAGGTCCGGTCGGCGTACAGGTTGTCGTCGGCCGACCCGAAGGGAAGGGCGGACGCGAGCAGCACCGCGCCGACGCCCAGCCCGAAGCGGAGCGGCCGGGCGTTGAACGTGGCACAGACCGCCACCGAGGCGACCAGGGCCACGCCCCGGGCCTGTGACGGGTATCCGAGGGCCCGGGCCAGGCCGACCAGGGTCAGGAAGAGGACGCCTACGCCCAGCGGCAGCAGCAGATCCATGCGGCGGCTGCTCCGCGTCGTCTCCCGATCCCGGTTCGGTGGCCGCAACAGGCAGGCGGCCACGATGGCGAGGGGGTATTCCACCACGCTGTCGAACACGAGGGGAGCGACCACGGCGTTGAAGACGCCGCCGAGCGCGCCACCCAGGGCGATCCACAGGTAGAAGGCGGTCAGGTGCTCGCTCGGGGGACGGTCGTCGGCCAGGCGGCCGTGACACACGAGGGCGGAGGCGAACAGCGCCAGCAGGTTGGCGGCCACCACCAGGAGCAGCGGTCGGGTGGCGTTGAGAACGAGGAGGAGCTGCAGGATCAGGAACGGCTGAGCCTGCTTGATCAGGGTTGAGAGGATGGACGGCCGGGGGGAGAACGCCACGATGAAGCTGAGGAGGTACAACGCCAGGGGGATGACCCACAGCAGCGGGATCGGCGCGATGTCGGTGGTGACATGGGTGGTGACGGCGAGCATGAAGCTCGACGGCACGAACGCGAGGGCGACCCACCGACACCGCCGACCGACGCCGAGGCGCGTCGTCGGTGCCGCCTCCTGACCGGTTCCGCGCACCGCGACGACCGGTGCCCGCCACCGGGCCAGGGCGCACAGCCCCGTGAGGGCGGCCAGGACCACGTAGGCGCCGGTCCACAACGTGGCCTGGTCGGCCAGCCGCAGGCGCGGCTCCATCACCACCGGATAGGAGAGGAGGGCGAGCACGCTGCACAGGTTGCTGGCCAGGTAGAGGAAGTAGGGATCCTGTGCCGACGCGTGCGGCGTGGTCGTGAACCACCGCTGCAACAACGGGCCGGTGGACGACGCCACGAAGAACGGGAGCCCCACCGACACGACGAGCAGGAGCAGGAGCCAGGAAACCGGACTACCGTCCGCGCTCGGTGCCCAGCCGGCGGGCAGGGCGACGGGGAGGGCGAGCAGGGAGACCGCCACCAGCGCGATGTGGAACACCGCCTGACGTCGGGGCCCGAGCCACTGGGTGGACCAGTGCGAGTAGGCGTACCCGGCCAGCAGGGCCGACTGGAAGAACAGCATGCAGGTGATCCACGTCGCCGGCGCCCCGCCCAGCAACGGCAGCACCATCTTGGCCACCATGGGCTGCACCGCGAACAGCAGTGCGGAGCTGAGGAACAGGGTCGTGGTGAACACCAGGAGCCAGCCCGTGCCCGGCCGCCTCAGCTTGGCCGGGAGATCAGACCAGCGAAAGCGTGGGCCGAGGGTTAACGAGGCCGGCGGAGACGGCGCCTCGGTCACGACCGGCGTGCCTGGCTCAGCCACTGGTCGACGGGGGCCCAGTCGTCGACGAGAGGCGACGCGCCCGCGGCGAAGTCCCCGAGCGCGGCCCCGGAGACCACCACCTCGTCGCCACGTCGGCCTGCGATGGCGGAGGCAATCCGCTGGGTGTCGAGCGGGCCGACCCCCGCGACGAGCACGACGTTGCCTCCGCCACGACCGTCGAACACCTCACGGGGAGCGATGGCGGCCACGTCGTCGAAGACACGGTCGAGGGTGACGACCTCCGCTCGCGCGAAGCGCATCGGCGGGTAGTCGATGACGTTCATGACATAGACGCCACCGTCGCCGAGGGTGGCCCGTACGGCCGACAGGAACTCCTGGGTCGTGAGGTGCCAGGGCACGGCCAAGCCGCCGAAGGCATCGCCCAGCACCACGTCGTGGGCGCCACGGCCGACGGACGGCAGAAGCACCCGGGCGTCGCCGATCCGAACGTCGAGGTCGGGACCGGTGCGCAGCCCGAGGCGCTCTTGGGAGACCTCGAGAATGCCGGGGTCGATCTCGAGCACCGTACTGGTCGTGCCCGGACGGACGGCGCGAAGGTACTGGGGCAGCGTGAAGCCGCCCCCGCCGACATGCAGGACCCGCAACGGCCCGGCAGGAGCGCTGGCGGCGATCACATCCGCGAAGACCCGTACATAGTCGAACTCGAGGTGGGTGGGGTCGTGCAGGTCCACATAGCTGTGGTGGACGGTGTCGAGGACCAGGAGACGCCCGCCCGGCCGCGAGGCGTCGTCGACGACACGAGCGCAGTGGTACACGGTCTCGACGTCGCAGGGCTCGGCCACCGAGGCCCCGAGGTTGGTTCCCGCGAAACCCAGCATGACGACGACGGCGGCCACGACGACGCTGTTCCTCCACAGCCAGAGCCACATCAGCGTCCCGGCGACCATGAGGGCCCCTCCGACGACGAGGATCGACGTCGAGGTGGGCACGGCCTCGACCAGCACGAAGCCGGCGAGGTACGTACCTGTGATGGCCCCGGCCGTACCCAGTGCCGAAAGCCGCCCGACGACCCGGCCCGTGGTCCCCAGGTTCTGGAGCTGCATCTTCACCACCGTCGGCGACACCGCGCTGAGCACGGCGGCGGGCGCGAAGAAGCCCAGCAGCGAGAGCCCTACAGCCGAGGCGCCTCCGGCCGAGCCGAGCATCCGCACGAGTGGCACGGCGAGCAGCGACAGCGCACCTCCTGCCACCATGAGCGGGCCGAGAACGCGCCGGGGCTCGAAGCGGTCCGCGGTGTACCCCCCGACCCAGGTTCCGACGGAGATGCCTGCCAGCACGGTGGCGATGGTCGCGGTGTAGGTCTCGAGCGTCACCCCTGTGTACGGGGCAAGCAGGCGGAGGGCCAGGATCTCGAGCACCAGCACGGCGCCCGAGGTGAAGAAGACCGTCGCCCCGGCCACCACGGGGTTCATCCGCGTTCGGCGCGCCCTCTGGGGGTGGTCCGGCGGGAGCGCCACCGGCATCGAGGCCGGCGGCTACTCGTCGTCGAGCAGCTCGAGGAGGCGCTCGGGAGGGCGGGCGATGACGGCGCGATCGCCGTGGATGACGATCGGGCGCTGGATGAGGACGGGGTTGGCGACCATGGCGTCGAGCAGCTCGTCGCGACCCGCGCCGGCCAGTCCCAGCTCCGCGTAGACGGGCTCCTTCTCCCGGATCATGTCCCGGGGGTCGTCGGTGCCCAGGAGGTCGAGGACCCGCTCCAGCTCCGACCGCTCGGGCGCCCGTTCGAGGTAGCGCACGTAGTCGGCGTCGATGCCGTGCTCCTGGAGAATGGCCTGGGTCGTCCGGCAGTTCGAGCACGCCGGGTTGAAGTAGACAGAGGTGTCCATCGGCGTGGGAGTCTACGGCCATGGCCAGTCGTGCCGCCTTCGTCACCGGGGCCACCGGGTACATCGGAACCCACTTGGTGAAAGCCCTCCTCGCCGACGGTTGGGAGGTGCGGGCCGCGGGCCGCCGGCCCCGCCCGGAGGGCCTGGCCGGCGAGGTCGACTACCGGCAGGCCGACCTGGCCGGCGACGACGACCTGGCGCCGCTGCTCGACGGCGTGACGCACGTGTTCCACCTGGCCGGTGCCTCCAGCTCCTTCTCCGACGACGACGAGATGCAGCGCACCAACGTCGTCGGCACCGGCCGCCTGGTGGCCGCCGCCGCCGAGGCCGACACCGTGGAGCGCTTCGTGCACATGAGCAGCACGTCGGGCTACGGCGAGGAGGTGCAGCTGCCCCTGCCGGTGCGCGAGGACGTGGAGCCCCACCCCAGTCGCGGCTACGGCAAGGCCAAGTGGGGAGCGGAGGAGACGGTGTGGGCCGCGGGCGACGGCCGTCTCGCCGTGGTGGTGATGCGCCCGGTGTCGGTGTACGGCCCGGGGGCGGTGAAGCTGGTGGCCAGCGCCGCCCTCGACGTGGCCATCGAGCGCCGGGCCGGGCTCGAACGCCTGGCCGTGGCCCGGGACCCCATCGAGCAGCGCCTCCTGCACATCGACGACCTGGTCGGGGCCACCCTGCACCTGGCCGCCAACGACGACGCCGTCGGGCGGGCGTTCAACGTCACGTCCGGGGTGTATCCCACCAGCCACGAGGTGGCCGGGATCCTGGCCGACGAGTTCGGGATGGAGCTGGAGCTCGCCGACGACGCCAACTGCGGCCTCGGCCACGCCGAGCGGGCCGCCACCCGCGAGCGCATGCTGGCCGACGGCATGACCGACGACATCCTGTTCACGTCCGAGCGGTTCCGGTTCATGGCCAAGGAGAACCGCAACAACCGCCTGGCCATCGACGCCCTCGAGTCCACCGGCTTCCACCTGGAGAGGACCGACACCCGCGCCGGAATCGTGGCGACTGTCGCCTGGTACCGCGAGAAGTGCTGGGTGATCTGACCCCTTATCCCGATATCTCCACGGGGGTGCCGACGGGCACCATGGTGGCCAGCTTGGTGACGTCCTCATTGGTCATGCGCACGCAGCCGTTGCTCACGTTGGATCCCATCAGGCCTGGCCGGTTGGTGCCGTGGATGGCGATCTGGCCGTTCCCGCCGCCGAAGCTGGTCAGCACCTCCGAGAAGGCGGCCACGCTCACCTGGTGGGTGCCGTAGGGGCCGGTGGGGTCGGTGAGCTGCACGGTGCCGTCGACGAAGAACGTGCCCGTCGGGGTCGGTGTGCCCCCGGTGCCGACGGCCACCTCGACGTCGAGCACCGTCCGGTCGCGGTCGGTCAGCACCAGACGGTGGTTGGCGGTGTCGACCCGGATCTTGTAGGGAGTCTGCTCGAGGGTGACGTCGGCCTTGCGCACCCAGGCGGTGGACTGGTTGGGGCGCCGGGAGATCTGCCCGTTGAGCCAGTCGCCCCGCTGCTCCATCACGAGGAAGGTGACGGGCAGGCCCTCCCAGGTGGGGTTGTCGACCACGTCGCCCGGCTCGGTGTCGCCCGCAGCACTGAAGAGGGGGACGCGGGCCCCGTTGGCCCGGGCGATGGTCGCCGGCGACCCGACGGCCCGGCCCACGCCCAGGCGCAGGTTGCTGCCGCCGGGGTCGGCGAAGGTCGGGGGCACGGTGGTCGGGGGCGCGACGGCCGCCAGGCGGGTGGAGGAAGGCGGGGGGGCGGCGATGGGCTCCGGGGAGTCGCCGGTGGATCCCACCCACCAGCCACCCACCGCCAGCAGGGCGATGAGGACGACGAGCACGCCGACCGGCGGCCGCCGCCACCGCGTCTTCTTGCCGGCCCAGTCCCGAGTGCGCACGCGGGCAAAGGTAGTAGCACCCCCCCACATTCTCTGTTCGCCCACCGGTTCTCGGAGCCTCCGGCTACAACAGAAATC
>JBPCJV010000095.1:0-7504 GCA_051004925.1 Acidimicrobiales bacterium
CTTCCACTCCCGGCGCTACGCCCGCAACTTCCTGCTCGGCTGCGAAGAGCTGCTCGGCCTCCCGGTCGACATGAGCCGGCTCTCCGTGGAGGTCGAGGGGCGCACTGTGTACGCCCGGCACTACCCGATCTCCGTCGATCCCGAGGAGCTGGCGACCACCGCCGCCTCCGACGCGGTCGCCGGCCACGAGCGCCGCCTGGCCGACGCCCGGCTCGACCATCTCATCCTGCGGGTCGACCGGGCCGACCCGAGCAAGAACATCCTGCGGGGCTTCCGGGCCTTCGACATCCTGCTGGCCGACCATCCCGAGCTCGCCGGCCGGGTGACGTTCCTCGCCCTGGTCCAGCCCAGCCGCCAGGACGTCGAGCAGTACGTGGACTACCTGGACAGGGTGCGCACCATCGTGGCCGAGGTCAACGAGCGGCACGGCACCACCGGGTGGAAGCCGATCGAGCTCAGCCTGGAGGGCGACTTCGACGAGGTGGTGGCCGCCTACAAGTCCTTCGACGTCCTCGTCGTCAACCCCGTCTCCGACGGCATGAACCTGGTAGCCAAAGAGGCGGCCCTCGTGAACCGGTCCGACGGGGTGCTCGCCCTGTCAGAGAATGCCGGGGCGCACGAGGAGCTGGGTGAGTTCGCGGTCACCCTGCACCCGTTCGACCTCCAACAGCAGGCCGACGCCATGTTCGCCGCCCTCACGATGGACGCCGACGAGCGGGGCCGCCGCCTGGCCGGGGCCGCCGCCCAGGTGCGGGAGAACGACGTGGCCAGGTGGCTGGGCGACCAGCTCCGCGATGTGGGAGAGCTCCGCCGCCCCCGCGATTGATCCGTTCTTTACGCGTTTTCCAACACCCCGTGTTGGAACACGCTTCGAGAACGGCGACGGCGTTCGCCGGATCGGTGGAGGGTGGCTGCACCATGTTCGCGAGCGGGGACGGGGTAGACAAGGTCCCGTGAGCGAGCGGGTGGAGCTGATCTGGTACGGCGAAGACGGGCCCCGGTACGACCTCGGTCCCCAGCATCCCTTACGTTTCGAGCGCGTGCTCCTGACCCGCCGGCTCATCACCGACTACGGAATGCTCGACGACCCGCGGGTCGCCGAGACGCTCGCCCGCGACGCCACCGACGACGAGCTGCGGCGGGTGCACACCGACCCCTACATCGACGCGGTACGCCGGGCCGGCCACGGCGAGCGGGGGCCCTGGGGACGGTTCGGCTTCGGCCCCGGCGACAACCCGATCTTTCGCGACATGCACGAGGCCTCGGCCCGGGTGGCGGGGGCGTCGATCGTGGCCGCCGAGGCGGTGTGGTCGGGCCGGGCCGACCACGCCTTCAACCCCGCGGGCGGCCTGCATCACGCCCTGGCCGAGCGGGCCAGTGGGTTCTGCGTGTACGACGACCCTGCGCTGGCCATCACCTGGCTGCTCGACCACGGGGCCAACCGGGTGGCCTACGTCGACGTCGACGTGCACCACGGGGACGGGCCCCAGACCATCTTCTACGACGACCCCCGGGTGCTCACCATCTCGCTCCACCAGGACGGGCGCACGCTGTTCCCCGGGACCGGGGCCGTCACCGAGCTGGGCGGCGGCGACGCCGCCGGCACCAAGGTCAACGTCCCCCTCCGCCCCTTCACCGGAGACGACGGGTGGCTGCGGGCCTTCAAGGAGGTGGTGCCGTCGCTCGTGGAGGCCTTCACCCCCGACGTGCTGGTCACCCAGCTCGGGTGCGACTCCCACCATGGCGACCCGCTGGCCAACCTGTCGCTCACCACCGCGGCCTACCGGGAGACGGCGGCGATCCTGCACGATCTGGCCCACGGCGCAGCCGGCGGCCGGTGGGTGGCCACCGGAGGGGGCGGGTACCGCTGGGCCGACGTGGTCCCCCGGGCCTGGACCATCTACTTCGCGGCGATGGCGGGCATCGACCTCCCCGACGAACTGCCCGCCGCATGGGTCGACCGGGCGACCCGCGAGGCCGGCCATCCCGTGCCCGCACTGCTATCCGAGCCCACCCTCGAGCCGGCCGGCGCCACCGCGGCCGCCGACGCGGTCGCCGCCTCGATCGACCAGGTCCGGGAGCTGATCTTCCCCTTCCACGGGCTGGCCTGAGCCCGAGCCGGGGCCGGGGCCGAGGCCGCCCGGCTAGGAGTTCTTTTCCTCGAACTCGATGCAGGCGGGGTCGCTCTCGCGTGCCTGGCGGATCTCGGGGACACGGTCTACGAGGTTGTCGACCGCGTCGGTCCTGGCATCGATCTGCTGGCCCATGACCGTCAGGGCCCCTTCGATGGAGGCGGCGGGCTGCACATCGCTGAGCGGGATACCGGCGAACCCGTCCCGGTTGGCCTTCAGGCGGGCTGATGCGGTGGTCAGGGCGTCACGGAGGCCGCGCGCCTCGTCGGCGCCGCCGGCGACATCAGGAACGCCCGCCCCGTCCACCTTCGTGCGCAGTTCGTCGACGGACTCCTGGATGGCGTCGAACACGCGCAGCATCCCACGGCGAATGCCGGCCGGGCTGTCGTTGTCCTCGAACACCGACCCCATCGAAACGTCCTCGTCGGCGCGTACCTCCAACATGGCGCGACAGACGCTGCTCACGTAGGCGGCCGGCGCCACCGCCTTGTCGGTCGTCTGCTTCGATTCCCCACCGCAGGCCCCGAGGGCCAGCACCAGGGCGGCGGCCGCAGCCGCCGCAGGTCGTGTCCGTAGCCCCACCGTGGTCGTCACTGGGGGCAGCATAGGATCCACCGGTGCCAGAGCCGACCGGAGCGGTGGTCCGCGTCACCCGCGACAAGTCCCGCTCCCCGGACCGCACGCGCCCCTACGCCGTGGTCGTCGACGAGGCCCTGGCCGGTGAGGTGCGGCGGGGGCAGACGACCGAGGTCCCCGTGGCGCCCGGCGAGCACGTCGTGCGGGTCTCCATCGACTTCGAGCACAGCCGCGAGTGGACGGTGTCGCTGGCCGAGGGTGACGCCGTCCGCTTCGTCTGCCGCTCACGGGGGAAGACGCCGTCGGAGGACCACATCGACGTCTTCCTGGCCGACCCCAGCGACCGGCGCGCACGCGTCCGGCAGGCGGCCGACGCCACCGCCGAGGACATGGCCGTCAAGCACCGCGCCGTCACCCGCGACGGTCAGGTCCTCAGCGTCTGGGCCCACCGCAGCGGCTACCTCCGGAGCCTCGATGTGGGCTCCAGCTCGGACGGCGACGCCTTCATCCTCGAGCTGGCCCTGTACATCCTCGTGCTTCCCGTTCTCGGCGTGTTGCGTTGGGTACGCCACCGGTGGATGTTCAAACGGGGGTGGTCCGTAGGCGCGGTCAGGAAGCGCCGCTTTCTCTGGCCGAAGAAGGTGTACCTCGAGCGACTGCCCGACGAGGCCCGGGCCCGCGTGCGCGCCGGCGAGGTCCTGGCCGAGGTGGAGGACTGGCCCCGCCCGGCGTGAGTGAGGCAGAGGCTCTCCTCGGCGTGGCGGGCGTACTCGGCGGCGAAGCTGTCGAAGCAGCCGTTGCCGCCCGTCGCCTCCGTGTCGTCGCCCATGGGCGCATCATGCCTGCCCTCGGGAGTGCGGGACGGCCGGTACGCTTGAGGCACGCAACCGACTTCAGCAACAGCTCGACATCAGAGATCGTTGGGACTGGCCGCCGACGCCGTGGTGGCCGTGCACGCGGTGTTCGTCGCCTTCCTCGTGGTGGGCGGCTTCCTCGCCTGGTGGTGGCCGCTCGCCGCGCCCGTGCACATCCTCGTTCTGGTGGTGAGCAGCGTGATCTACCTCGGGGGCTACGACTGTCCGCTCACCAACTGGGAGAAGGACCTTCGGACCCAGGCCGGCGAGGACGTCTACACCGACGGCTGGATCGCCCACTACCTCGTGCGGCCGTTTCACGCCGACGGGATGACCAAGGCCCTCGGCCTCGGCATCGTGGCGGTGGTCGTGGGCATCACCCTGGTGGCCTACGGGCGCCACTTGTTCTGAAGCTCCGCTCTTCGGCTCCCGGAGGTGCGGGCCGCCGCCGGCCGGCTGCCTCAGGCGCTGCTGACGACGGTGTAGATGGTGATGTAGTGGCAGGCGCAGGCCACGATCACGAGGAGGTGCCAGATCTCGTGGTACCCGAAGATCCTGGGGTAGGGGTTCGGCCGGTTCAGGCCCAGGACCACCGCTCCCCCGGTGTAGGCCACGCCCCCGACGAAGAGGAGGACGACGCCGGCGGGGCTGAGCTGGTGTACGAGCTGGGGCAGGGCGATCACGAAGATCCAGCCCATGCTGATGTAGCAGGCCAGGCCGAAGTACGGCTTCTCGGCCAGGCCGGTGACGGCGAACCCGAGGCCGATGGCCGCGCCCACCCAGGCGGCGATGAGCAGGCCGGCGCTCGTGGCCCCGCTCAGGGCCAAGAGGCACAACGGCGTGTAGCAACCTGCGATCATCACGAAGATGGTCCCGTGGTCGGCCCGGCGCATCCGCCGGCGTCCGTCGGGCGTCCACACCCGCCGGTGGTAGGTGGAGCTCACCGCGAAGAGGGTGAACACGGCGACGGCGTAGACGAGGGCGGCCAGCCGGGCCCGGGGGGACTCTGCGTTGGCGACGATCAGGATCCTGGCCGGGATCGACACGACGAGGGCGACCAGGTGGAACCAGCCCCGCAACAACGGCGGCGGTGGGTCCCCGAAGACCGCGGCACCGGGCACCGCGTGCAGCACGCGGTCTGCGATGTCGGTCCCTCCCCCGCGTCGAGGGAGAACTGAGGTCGATTGTTGGTCGTCGAGGAGGACTTCGCACCCCCGCTTCTTGACGGGTGGGTCCCAACCGTAGCGGGTCCCGGTCACGAGGTACCAGACGCGAAGCGCGTGAGAGGCCCGGGTAGCGGGCTACGCCGGCAGCTGGATGCTCGTAAGCACCCGCTCCACGTCGGGCAACGCTGCGTCGTAGCGGGCGGGGTCCGACGTGTAGGTCACCACCCAGGCCGTGTCGCCGCGGACGGTCCACACGGCCAGGGAACGGAACTCCTCGCTGTCGACGGTGCCCCGGTAGTCCACCCGGTAGGCCGGGAACCCCGAGAGCGTCGTGGGACCCACCTCCCCGGTGCTCGACCCGGGGATCTCGCTGATCTGCTTCAGGTGGCGCTGGGTGAGCTCGTCGAGGGTCACGGGGTCGGGGCCGCTCCGCTGGATGTTGACGTTGCGGCGGAAGGGCACGCCGGTCGTGGGGTCGATGAACAGCACGACGAGCGGCCCCGAACTGCTGCTTGGCTCCACGGTCCACGTCGGAGGGTGATCCAAGGTGACGCCCGAGGAGTGTCGCAGCGTGGTGGAACCGGCGGGCCCTCCGGCCGCGGTCGTGGGCGGTGCCGGCACCGTCGTGGACGCTGACCGCCCCGAGGTGGTGTCGGGGAAGTTGAGGTTCTCACCCCTCATGCGCTCGCCGACGAGGGCCACCAGCCGCGTGCGCTCCGCTTCGGGGAAGGGTGTGTCCTGCCCGAGGGTGGAGAAGGTGGCCAGGGCCCGTCCCTGGCGGAGGAACATGATGTCCACGACGAGCGACAGCCGCTCGCCGTCGACGGAGATCGGGATTGTCAGGCGGGTGGCGACGGAGTCGTCGGTGACCCCGGGGTCGGGCAGCGGTGCGCTGGTGACCTCCCCGGCGCGCAGGCCGGGCGTGCTCGCTTCGACGTTCGCCTTCAGGGCGTCCTTGAGGCACTGGCTCGACAAGGCCGCCTCGAAGTCCGAGAACATCTGGGTGGCCTCAACCTCCTTCTCGGCGATCCCGGCGCTGGACTGGACGCGCAGGGTGCCCCGGTCCTTCGTGTAGTCGGTGCCGTTGACACCCCGGGGGTTGTCCTTGGCCCCAGGCAGCTGGGACCGGCCGAAGCACTTGTCGAGCCCGGAGGACGTGTCATCGGTGGCGTCTTCCGTAAAGCCCGGCAGGTCGGCCTTGGTGAGCACGATCCGCTCCGCCGTGGCCCTGTCCTCGGCCACGGTGGGTGTCTTCGACCCGCCGCCTCCGCCGCAGGCCGCTCCGATCAGAAGGAGTGCCGCCGCAATCGCCAGGCCCGGTGTCCGGGCACCCGACCTCGTCATGGTGTGCTCTCCACACGTTCGTCGTCCTGCGGTTCCACCGACGGCAGCGTAACGGGCACAGCCGAAATGCCTGATCTCTTCGCTTGCGACACACTGCTGCGGTGGAAGACGAGCCCGAGGCCGGCCTGTACGAGGCCCTTCTGACCGGCCGTCTCCAGCAGGTTCTCGATCGAATACCAGAAGACCGGCTGGTGGCGCAGCTCACGGCTCTCCTGGATGCCGAGTCGGCCGACCGGATCTCGCGACACGTCGCCCACCTCCTGGCCCGGGCCATCGATGCCGCCCCCGAGCGCGAGCGGGCGGCTGAAGGCGTCCGGCTGGCAACCAGCCTGCTCGGCCACCTGCGATCCCTCGCCGGCCAGAAGCTGCACCTCGATGACGATGCGCCCACGGATCCGGGGCAGGTGCTCCACGCCGTGCTCCGCCGCCGCCCCGACGGAACGCCCGACCCGATCGACCAGCCGCTGACCCCGCTTCTCGACACCACGGTCCTCACCAACGCGCACGGGGAACCGGCGCTGGTCCACGAGCTGCGTGCGGAAGTGTCCTCGGCCGACGCGATCGACGTGGTCATCGCCTTCATACGCTTCAGTGGCATCCGATCCCTTCTCGAGAGCCTTCGGCGCCACCGCGGCGACGGCAAGACCCTCCGAGTCCTCACCACCACCTACACCAACAGCACTGAGCCGCGGGCCCTCGATGCCCTCGCGGACGTCGGGGCCGACATCCGTGTCTCGTACGACACGTCCTCGACGCGACTCCATGCCAAGGCCTGGATCTTTCATCGCCGCAGCGGGTACTCGACCGCCTACCTCGGCTCGTCGAATCTCACCTACTCGGCCCAGGTGCCGGGGCAGGAGTGGAACGTCCGCATCTCCGGGGCCAGGAACCCCGATGCCGTGGCCAAGATGGCCGCCGTCTTCACGAGCTACTGGGCGGGTGGCCACTTCGTGGCCTACGACGCCGACGAGTTCCGTCGCCGGACACTGGTGGAGGACCGGGGACCCGGCCTCATTCTCAGTCCAATCGAGATCGAGCTGCGGCCGTTTCAGGACCGACTGCTCGACCAACTTGCCGTGAGCCGCCTGCGCGGCCACCACCGCAACCTGCTCGTCGCGGCCACAGGCACCGGGAAGACGGTGATGGCGGCCGTCGACTACGCCCGCCTGCGCCCGGCGCTGCCGCGCGACCGCCTCCTCTTCGTCGCCCACCGACAGGAGATCCTCGACCAGGGCCAGGCGATGTTCCGCCACGCCCTTCGCGACGCCACGTTCGGCGAAAAGTGGGTCGGGCGCCATCGCCCGACACAGTTCGAGCATGTCTTCGCCTCGATCCAGAGCCTCAACGCCAGCGGGGTGGAGTCCATCGACCCGAGCCATTTTGACGTCGTGATCGTCGACGAATTCCATCACGCCGCCGCCCCGTCCTATGA
>JBPCJV010000096.1:0-4523 GCA_051004925.1 Acidimicrobiales bacterium
GCAGCACGACGCCGATGACCCAGTTGAACTCCCGGGGTGGCTTGTAGGCCCCGTGGTAGAAGACGCGCGACATGTGGAGGAACACCGAGATCACCATGAGGTGGGCGGCCCATCGGTGCATGTTGCGTACGAGTAAGCCGAAGGTGACCGACGTCTCCAGGGTTTGGAGGTCGTTCCAGGCCTGGGCCGCCGTCGGCCGGTAGAAGAACATCAAGAAGATGCCCGTGATGGTGAGGATGATGAACAGGAAGAACGACAGTCCGCCCAGGCACAGCGTGTAGCTCACCTTGACCGCGTGGCGCTTCACCTTCACCGGGTGAAGGTGGTACAGCAGGCTGTTCATGATGACGTAGGAACGGTTCCTGGGGCTGTCGGTGTAGCCCTTGCGGAAGATCGAGCCCGGCCGGAAGATCGACGTCCACGCCTGGGAGCTGCGGACCTTCTCCCCTACCTCGGCCAGCCGCTCGCCGGGGCTGCGGTGACCGTTGCCGTCTCCGTTCCCGTTGCCGTTCCTCGTGAGTCTTCTGGCCACGTTCTAGAACCGCATCCCGTACGCGAAACCGTGCTTCTCGTCACGCCCGTGGGGATCGCCGTCCTTGGCCGCCACGCCGGCCTTGCCCATCACGATCACGCCTGTGGGGCACCGGTCGACGCACAACCCGCACCGGGTGCACACGTCCTCGTCGACGATGAACACGACGTGGTCGTCGGGGTCGTCGCCGGGCTGCTCGGCCCCCACGGCCTCGGTGATGGTGTCGGTGCCCAGCATGTGGATGCACTTCCACGGGCAGATGTCGACACAGCCCTCGCACATGATGCACTCGGACTGGTCGATGTGGAGGAACTGCTTGGGCTTGACCGCCTTCGACAGGTAGTCGGTGCCCACTTCCTGCAGCACGTAGTCGCCGGTGAAGGCCGGCATGGGCGGGTTCGCGTCGTTCTTGGCCATGACTGAGTCTCCCCTATCTAGGCCTTCTTGAGCACCGGACGGCCGAACCGGGACCTGACCTCGCCGGCGGCTTCGGCGGTCTCGGTCACCCGGCCCCGCGTCTGCCACTTGGACCACAGCACGATCTGGAGGCCGAGGAACACGATGTAGAAGGTGGCGGCGACGATGTCGCGGATGGCCTGGTAGTTGATGATGATCCGCCCGGTGCCGCCGGCGGTCTTGGCTTCCTGGCCCCAGGTGATGCCGTCGGAGGAGATCGCCAGCAACAGCTTGTCGGACCGCCACAGGAGCTCGCTGTCGGAGTACTCGAGCCATTGGTGGGGGATGACGCCGTAGGCCACGAGCATCAGGGCGAACACGAAGGTGGCGGCCACGAACGCCTCACCCCAGGTGACGGGGGTGCCGATGGGGCGCCGACGACCCACGGCGATGCAGATCCCGATCCCGACGGCAAGGATCAGGATCGAGACGACCAGCGCGACATTCAACCATTTCGGACCCGTCAGACCTACCACGGCTCACCCTCGTCGATCGTCCTCGTGAAACAGATCACATTCTACCCAGGCCTCGGCGTCTGGACCGGTCGGGTTCTACCACGCCCCTCCCCGAGCAGGCACATCGCGTCTTGTCCCGTCCCGCTTGGCCCTGTTGCCTGCGCCAGCACTGCCTCTGAGCTGGCTCCGCCGGCGGAGCCGGCAGGCCCCGTCGCTCCCCGCTTGGCTTTCCGGTGCGGGGTCCGCCTACATTCGGAGGACGAGAGGAGGGCTGTGACCGAGGTACCCGAATACCTGCTTCGTCGCTCCAAGGAGCGGCGCGAGGCCCTGGGCCTGCTGCCCACGGGTTCGTCCGCCGACGCCCCCCCGTCCGACGCTCCGGCGCCCGCAGAGGCGACGGCCGAGCCGGCGGCCACCGACGCCACCCCGGCCCCTGCGGCAGCCGGCGCCCCCGCACCGGCGGCGGCCCCCGCCCCGGCCGAGGAGCTGCCCACCTACCTGCCTTCCGAGAAGGGCCCCAAGAGCGGCATCCCCGTCTGGATGTACCCGGTGCTGGTGGCGTTGCCTTTGTGGGCCATCGTCTACATCGGCGCCTTCGGCACGGCCGGCGACGTCAACGCCGCGCCGAGCGGCGCCGCCGTCTACCAGAAGGCCGGCTGCGGCGGGTGCCACGGCGCCACTGGTGGAGGCGGGGTCGGGCCCGCCCTGGTCGGAGGCGAGTCCAAGATCACCTTCCCCAACGAGGCCGACCACATCGCCTGGATCGAGACGGGCTCGGGGTCCGCGAAGGGCCAGCCCTACGGTGACCCGGCCCGGCCCGGCGGCGCGCGCGTCGCCTCGTCGGGCGGGATGCCCGGTTTCAAGGGTCAGCTCACCGACGCCGAGATCCTGGCCGTCACCACCTACGAGCGGGAAGAGCTCTAGTCAGCAGCCGCCCCGACCCCGTCGCGCCCGAACGCCGGGACCACGAGGTCCTGGTCGTCGGCGGCGGCCCCTCGGGCGCGGCCTGCGCCCACTGGCTGGCCCAGGCCGGCCACGACGTGGTGATGGTGGAGAAGAAGCGCTACCCCCGGGAGAAGACGTGCTGCGACGGGCTCACGCCCCGGGCCGTCAAGCAACTCGACGACATGGGCCTCACCGACGCCCTGACCCGCCACCACCGGTTCGTCGGGCTGCGCTCCATCGCCTTCGGCCGCACCCTCGAGCTCGAGTGGCCGGCCACGCCCGGCTTCCCCCGCCACGGCTACGTCGTCACCCGCCACGACCTCGACCAGCTCGTGGCCGAGCGGGCGGCGAAGGCCGGGGCCGCCCTGTGGGAGGGGAGCGAGGCCATCGAGCCGCTGATCGCCGACGGGAGGGTCCAGGGGGCGGTGGTCCGGCGCAAGCCCGAGGACGGGGGCGAGCCCGTGCTCACCGAGGTGCGAGCCCGGTACACGGTCGTGGCCGACGGGTCGCTCTCGCGCTTCGGCCGGGCCCTCGGCACCAGCCGCAACAAGTCCTGGCCCCAGGGAATGGCCATCCGGGGCTACTTCACGTCGCCCCGCCACGACGAACCGTGGATCGAGTCGCACCTCGACGTGCGCGACCCCACAGGCAAGGTGCTCCCCGGTTACGGGTGGGTCTTCCCGGTGGGCGACGGGAGGGTGAACGTGGGGGTCGGCCTCCTCTCCACCTCCAAGCAGTGGAAGGCGGTCAACACCACCAAGCTCATGGAGGCGTTCGTGGGCTGGGCACCCGAGTCGTGGGACATCCGCCCGGAGACGTCGTGCGGACCACCCACGGGTGGGCGGCTGCCGATGGGCCTGGCCGTGGGGCCGTCGGTCGGGGCGGGATGGCTGACCACCGGCGACGCCATGGGCGCCATCAATCCCTTCAACGGCGAGGGCATCGCCTACGCCTACGAGACGGGACGGTACGCGGCCGAGGCCCTCCACGATGCGCTGACCGCATCAGGTCGCAGCGCCGGAACCGCCGTCGCCGACCAGGACCTGGCCGCCTACGCCCGCCGGGTCCACGACGAGTACGCCCTGTACTTCAAGGTGGCGCGCGCCTTCGTGCGCATCATCGGACGCCCCGCCCTCATGCGGGCCATGGTGGGCACGGGGATGCACTCGCGCACCCTCATGGAGTGGGTGCTGCGCATCATGGCCAACCTCCTGCGCCCCGACGAGCTGGGGCCGGCGGAGGCCGCCTACCGGGCGGTGGCCGCCATCGCCCGCGTGGTGCCCGACCGCTCCGGGCAGCCACCGGTACAAGGGACTCCGGCTCTCGTCGGATAACGGACCTCGATGATCGACGTCAGCCCCGACCGGTTCGAGGAGCTGGTGGCCGACGCCCTCGACGACATTCCCCCCGCGTTGGGGAAGTTGATGGACAACGTCTGGGTGCAGGTCGACGCCCACGGCCGCCCCGACCTGCTCGGGCTCTACGAAGGCGTCCCCCTCACCGCGCGCGACTCCGGCTACGCCGGGATGGTGATGCCCGACCGCATCACCATCTTCCGCCGGACCATCTGCTCGATCTGCGCCAGCGAGGAGGAGGTGGTGGCCCAGGTGCGCCAGACGGTGGTGCACGAGGTGGCCCACCACTTCGGCATCGACGACGACCGCCTCGACGAACTGGGTTGGGCATAGCGGCGTCGTCATCGTGATGCGACATCGTGATGCTACGGTTTGGGGAATGCGTACGACCTTGGACATCGACGACGACGTGCTGGAGGTGGCAAGGGCTCTGGCTGCGGCCGAGGGGCAGAGCCTGGGACAAGCGGTGTCAGGGCTGGCTCGGCGCGGCCTGAGCGCCAACCTCCGGGTCGACGAGTCCGGCCTGCCCCGGTTCAAGGTTCCCGTCGATGCGACGCCGATCACCGACCAGACGGTTCGCGCCGCTCTCGACGAGGGATGACGCCGCTCCTCGACGTCAACGTCCTCATCGCCCTTGCCTGGCCGAACCATGTCCACCACGACAGGGCCCGGTCGTGGTTCAGCGGGCCAGGGTCGTCAGGGTGGGCCACCCGCCCGCTCCCCCAGCACGGGTTCGTGCGGGTCTCGTCCCACCCGATGCTTCCTCACGCGGCCACTCCG
>JBPCJV010000097.1:0-3032 GCA_051004925.1 Acidimicrobiales bacterium
AGGGGCAGGGGTTCGTCGAACTCGCCGCGCCAGGCCACGTCGCCGCCGTCCGCCGCCTCGTGTTCGACCACCTCACGGACGCCGACGTCGCCGCACTGACCGACATCGCCGGCCGCATCAACGAACAACGCACGGCCTGACCAGGAGCCGCGGGGCCCGGTGACACCGATGAGTTCCGGACGCCCGGGACGTCGACCCCATCATGGATGCAACGAACCTCGCTGAGCTGTACGCGCTGCCGCCGCTCGACTGGGCCCCGATCCCCGCCCGCCTGGACCAGGGCGTCACCCAGGCACTGGCAACGACCGAACCCGGCGGAGCCACCCTCTGGAACTTCTCCGAGGAGCACGGAGCCCGGGGGGAGGCGGGATGAGCGAGATCGCCGACCGCTATCGACGGGTGGCCAGGCGCTTCACCGAACGGGTGAACGAGGTCCCGGACTCGGCCTGGGAGAACCCGGCACCGTGCGAGGGCTGGGTCGCCCGCGACGTGGTGCGCCACCTGGTGGAGTGGATCCCGCCGTTCCTCATCTCTGCCGGCGGCCCGGCGCTGCCGGGGGGGCCATTGTTCGACGAGGACCCGGCCGGCGCATGGACCGCCCTCGACGGCGGCATCCAGTCGCTCCTCGACGACCCGGTCGCGTCGGCCACGCTGATCAGCCATCCGCGGGCCGGCAGCCACCGGCTCGATGACGCCATCGCCACCTTCTTCCTGGGCGACGTCGTCGTGCACACGTGGGACCTGGCCCGGGCGGCCGGACTCGACGAGACGCTCGACGCAGATGTCGTGCACGACATGCTCGTGGGCATGGAGCCGCTCGACGAGATGCTCAGGGCCAGCGGCCAGTACGGCCCGAAGGTTGCGGTCGCCGCCGACGCCGACGAGCAGACGCGGCTCATCGCCTTCACCGGCCGTCAACCCTGACGCCATCGCGTCCGGGCGGGTGGCCGCCCGCCTCGACATTTAGGGCAGACGACCGACGACGACCCCGCGCTCCCTCGGGCGAGCAGCGTCGTCGCAGGGTTCGGCGGCCAGGCCCGCGGCTTCCTGCTTCTGTTCGATCAGGTCGAGGGTCCGCGTCATCTCCACCGGTTCGACGCTCCCGCTCTTGTTCTCGTAGGGATTGTCGAGGAAGTGCACGACGAGCAGGCTGGCGGTGACCATGGCCGTCAGCGATCCGATCATCATCGCCTGCACGACGAACCGCTCACCACTGTCGGACCAGAAGACCACGTAGCCGACAGCCAGGAGGCCACCGAACACGAGAAAGAACCAGAGCGGAGCGGGGACGACCGGCGTCGCCTCCGAGAGTCGCCCGCGTCGGGCCTCCGCCCGGGCCGCGTTGGTCACGAACCAGTGCTCGTAGGCCACGGACTGCTTTTCGCCCGTGATCTCGAGCTGGTCGACGTTGGCCGCCATGGCGTCGACCCAGCCCTGCGTGACGTCGCTCTGCTGCTCCCTCTTCATCGTGCGCCACTCGTCGCGGACCACCGACCGGGCGTAGCAGACCAACTGACCCCGCAGCTCGTCGCGGGCGGCCGGTTCGAAGCTCGGTGCCGTGTTGTAGAGCTCCTGCACGGCGACCGCCTCCCGGCCCGCTTCCTTCTTGGCCGTCCCGTAGCTCTCGAAGGCGAGGAAGATGACGAAGGCGAGCACGACGGCGAACGCCGTGCCCAGGACGCCGAACACGCCGGCGGCACGGTCGGAGTCGGTGAAGTACCCCCCGTCGGGTGCCCGGCGGCGAACGAGGGTCACCACGACCACCGCCACCAACGCGGCACCCGCGGTGATGAGGCCCCCCAGCCAAAGGTTCACGCCGCGACCATGTGCACCGCGGCAACGTAACCGCTTGGACGGCGAGGCCCGGCGGGCCCGGACGAGAATCGGTCGTCCGCTGGCGGTCGGCGGTCTCGTGGCCGCCAGCCTGTGGGTGATCGAGAGGATCAGGCAGACGGCCGCGCCCGAGGCCTCCGCGGAGGAGCCGGTGACGACCGACCACGGCTGAGCGAGGTCAGGCCGTCGCGCCTCGGCCGTCGCCCCGCGGAGGACGGCGGTGAGCGAACCGCCGGCCACGACCAAGCCGTCGCCCACCCACCAGAGAGATCCGCCGGCGACCGAGCCGTCGAGGAACCGCTTCAGCTTCTCGCGTATCACTATCCTGCCCATGACCTCATACCACCGACGGGGTAGCCACCTCGCCGTCGCGTGCAAAGGACTTCCGAAGATGCCCGTTCCGGACTACGGAGTGCTCAGAGGCAAGGCCCTCGAGGGGAAGCTGGCCGGGGGCGGCGGCAAGAAGCCCCACTACCAGATCCGCATGCTGGCCCAGGGGGCCCACCACCGCATCGCCGTGAACGTGGTCTCGACCCAGAGCCCGTCCGAGCTGCTCTTCGTGCTCGACCCCCATTTCGCCCACCCCGTACTCGCCTCCCTCGCGACCGTCGAGGAGGGTTTCACGCTCCTCCCCAGCCAGCCGGGCGGGGCCGCCCTCGACTTCGTCCGCGGCAGCCTCTTCCAGCCCCAGGACATGAAGGCCCTGCCCTTCGATGCCCCCGGCCCGGACAACGACCTGGCCGAGATCTTCGAGCTCTACGTGAACCGGGCAATCAGCCGGGAGGCCGACGTGTTCGCCCTGGGCAGCAGGTGGGGCCCCGAGGCGGGCAAGCCCGACCAGTACTTCGGCTTCGCCCCGGGCAACGGCATCCACGACATCCACATGAACCAGGGCAGCCCACCGCCCCACAAGGACGACAACGGGGTCTGGCAGGACGGCGCCCTCTTCCTGCACTTCCCGGCCGAGTACACCTGGCTGGCGTTCTTCCTAGCCTTCCAGTCGCAGTTCGCGCAGACCGACGACCGCGGCGACCCGCTGCCCGGCTCGCCGAAGTTCGGTCGGCCCGTGGTCCCGGGCACCGACCCCGGCCCGGTCGACCCGGCGGAGACGCCGACCACGGCGGGCGTGCGCATCGTGGCCGCCCTGGTCGATCCCACCGGCGACGACCCCGGGCTCGAGACGATCACCCTGCTCAACG
>JBPCJV010000098.1:0-7818 GCA_051004925.1 Acidimicrobiales bacterium
GGCCAACATCAGCCACGAGCTGCGCACGCCTCTGGTGCCCATCAAGGGCTACGCCATGATGCTCGGACGGGGCCGGCTGCGGCGGGACGAGGCGCGCGCCGGGCTCGCCGCCATCGAAAACGCCGCCGAACAGTTGGAGCGGGTCATCGGACGCCTCCTCGAGGTGGCGGGGGGCACGGACCCCGGTGACCAGGTCGTGCCGCGGACCACGACCGAGGTCCGTCCGGTCATCGACTCGCTGGTCCGACGGTGGAAGGCCCGGGTCGGGGACCGCCGTCCCATCACCCGACGCATCGCCCGTAACCTGCCGGACCTGGTCGTCGACCGCCACCGCCTGGAGGAGTCGCTCGACGAGCTCATGGACAACGCCGTGAAGTTCTCCCCCGAGGACAGCCGCATCCTCGTCACCGCCCGCCTGGTCGACGGCTTCGTGCCCGACGTGGCGGCGGGTGAGCCCGGGCAACCTTGGCACGCAGTGGAGATCTCCGTCGACGACCTCGGCATCGGCATCGCCGAGGACGAGCTGGGCCGCGTCTTCGAGGACTTCGCCCAGGCCGACAGCACGGCCACCCGGTCGTTCGGTGGCCTGGGCCTCGGGCTGTCGGTCGTGCGCCGGATGGTGGAGGCCCACGGCGGCGAGCTCGTCTGTGAGACCGAGGAGGGCAAGGGGTCGCGTTTCTCAATCCTGCTGCCCGTCCTGCCGATACAGGGCAGGGAGAACGCATGAGAGCGCGCCTGGCGTCGTCGGTTGTGATGATCGCAGTCCTCGCTGCCGCCTGCAGTGGTGGGGGCGGTGGTGCGTCGGCGCGCCTGACCGTGGACGGCACGGCCTCGGTGACGACGGGCGGAGGCTCACCCCGATCCGTTGACGGGAGCCGCACGCTCCGCGCCGGTGACCGGGTGAAGGTCGACTCGGGGACAGCGGTCATCCGCCTGGCCGACGGCCGCCAGCTCGAGCTGCGCAACGGCACCGAGGTGGAGCTGGGTGCCCCCGACCAGGCAGGTGCCAACCCCCGACCGTCGCTGCTGTCGGGTGAGCTGCTCGTGACGGGCGACGTGGCGGTGACGGCGGGCGACACCGACGTGGCCGTGTCGGGCGGGTCCGCCCGCCTGAGCCGGGGAGCGGCGGTGTCGGTGGCCTCGTACACCGCGGGTGTGACGGTGGCGTCGACGGGTCGGTCGCTTCAGGTGCCGGCCCTGCGCCAGGTGTCGGTGCCCGCCGCCGGGCTGCTTCCGGGACGGCCGTCGCCCCTCATCTACAAGGGCGGTGACCCCTGGGACCAACGGTTCCTGGGCGACGCCATCGACCTCGGCACCCAGCTCGTGGCCCGCAGCCGCGGGTTCACCGCCCAGCTGGGCCCCAACGAGGGGCGCACGCCCGGTTTCTTCCGCCTGATCATCCCGGCGCTGGAGAACGAGCCCCAGTTCGACGAGGCGGCGATCGACCCCGAACGGTCGCCGGGGGAGACCCTCGTCGGCCTGGCCGTGACGGTTCAGGGCACCCGGCAGAGCTTCGCCGACCGGCTCCGCGACGTGTTCGCGTTCCACGACGAGGGGGCGGCGTGGGGCCTGGTGGCGCTCGATCAGGGTGTGTCCCGCGCACCGCTGCTGGCGGGGGTCGACGAAGCCATCAGTAGGGGCCCCTTGAGCGCGGCCGAGTCGCCGCCGGCACCGCCGACGTCGGCGCCGTCGTTGTCGGCGCCGGCGGCCAACGATGCCGGACCCTCCGGCGGGGCCGAGGTCGAGCCCTCCTCACCCTCCGCCACACCGTCGGCCCCCGGCCCGGCCCCCGCGCCACCACCGCTCACCGGCGTGCCGCTCGTCGACGACACCGTTTCCGGGCTGGTGGACGTGCTCAACGGCCTTCTCGGAGGACTGGGGCGCCGATAGCGGCGACCCTCCACCGCTGCGGCGGGGGGCGGCGGTATTCTCGTTCCGATGGATGACGACCCCATCGTCATCTCCTCGGGGAAGGCCCTCACCCCCGAGTCGGTGGCCATCAAGAACTTCGCCACCGGCTTCCGGGGATACGACCAGGCCGAGGTCCGCGCCTTCCTCAAGAGGGTGGCCGACGAGATGGAGCTGGCTGGCGCCCGCGAACGCGACCTGCGGGAGGCGGTGCGGAGGGCGCAGGAGGAGGCCGCCAACCCTCACCTCGACGAGGAGACCCTCACCGCCGCCCTCGGCGAGCACGCCGCCCGGCTGCTCACCAACGCCCGCGATGCGGCGGCCAGCATCGTGGCCGAGGCCGAGAAGCGCGCCGACCGGGTCGTCGGGGAGGCAGAAGGCAGGATCGCCCGGGTGCGGGCGGAGGCCGACAGCCTGCTGGCCCGCCGGTCCGAGGAGGCCGACCGGATGACCTCCGGTCTGCGCCAGGCGGCGGAGACGGCGGCGCGCAGCCTGCGTGACCGGGCGCGGGCCGAGGCCGAGGCCGAGGTCGAGTCGGCGCGGGTCCAGGGCCGGGAGATGGTCGGAGAGGCCCGAGCGGTGCGCGAACGGATGCTCGCCGACCTGACCCGCCGGAAGCGCACGGCCGAGGTGCAGATCGAGCACCTGCGCCTGGCCCGCCAGCGCCTCCTCGAGGCCTACGCGGTGGTGCGCCGCACGCTCGACGAGGCCACCCACGAGCTCGGAGCGGCCGAGGCCGAGGCCGGCCCCGTGCTCGACGCCGCCGCCGGTCGCGCTCCCGGTAGTCGGTCCGCCGAAGGTGACCTACATCAGCGCGGCGGGGAGCACGCGCAGAACCGCCCGGCGGTCGCGGCACCGTCCGCCCACGAGCTGGCCGGCCCGCCGGCGCGTGGCCCGGCCCCGGCTGCCACCGCGGTCGAGACCCGCCCATCGTCATCGACCGGCAACAGGACGTCGGGCATCGCCGAAACGAGAGAGCAGGCCAGCCCCAAGGCGGAGAAGGCGGTCAAGGAGGAGAAGGCGGCCAAGGCCAAGGCCACGGTCGACTCCGACACGAGGGCCAAGGTCGACACGGACACGATCGTGGCCGACAAGCCCGCCGCGGTCGCCAGCGCCGACGAGCTGTTCGCCCGTCTGCGCGCCGCCCAGGCCATGCCATCGCCACCGGACCCACAGCCGGAGACGGAGTCGCCGCCCGCGCCCTCGGCCGACGCCTCGCCCGATCCCGCGCCGCGGACCGCAGCGGCACCGGAGCCGGTTGCCGCCGCGGAACCGCCGAGCGACACGAGCGACGGCGCCGCTCGTTCCATGCGGGAGGAGTCTGCGCTCGCCTGGCGCGACCGCCTCCTGGAGCCCATCCAGGCCGATCTCATCCGCCATCTCAAGCGCGTGCTCCAGGACGAGCAGAACGAGGTGCTCGACCGGCTCCGGCGTCAGCCTGGGGCGGGTGCCGGTGCCGTCCTTCCCCCGCTCGACGAGCACGTCGGGAGGTACCAGATCGCCGCGGTCCCGCTCCTGCGCAGGGCGGCCGATAGTGGGGTCAGCTTCTCCTCGCCTCCCGACGAAGCCGACGCTCCTGACGACGCCGGCACGGGCGGTCGCCATCAGTGGGGGGCCGAGCAATGGGCGGCCGACCTCGCCGTCGACCTCGTGGTGCCGCTGCGCGAGCGTCTCGAGCGGGTGATCGACGACGCCGGCGGGTCTGCGGGCGACGAGGGCGGGGTGAGCGAACGGCTGGGAGCCGGCTACCGCCAGTGGAAGACGACCCAGGTGGAACGGGCCGCTCGCCACCACGCCAGCGCGGCGTTCTCCCGAGGGGTGTTCGCGGCCATCCCCGAGGGCGAGGAGCGGTGCTGGGTCGTCGACGACGACGGTCCCTGCCCGGACTGCGACGACAACGCGTTGGCGGGTGCCGTCCCCAAGGGCCATCCCTTCCCGACGGGCCAGACCCACCCGCCGGCCCACGGCGGGTGCAGTTGCATCCTGGTGGCGCCTCCCGCCTGAGGGCACGTCCGGGTTGAGAACCCCATCGCGCTGAAGTCTGCGTGGGCGCGATCTCTCGTAGTCTCTTTTCGATGCGCCCGCCCACCGACCTGCCCCAGCGGCGATCGGCGCCCAACCGGGCCCGACTGGTGGTGCTGGCAGTGGTCGTGTTCGTCCTGCTGCTGATACTCCTGTCGCTGCGGGGCATCGCCGGCTTCTCCACCGACTATCTGTGGTTCGACGAGTTGAGCCTGACGAGCGTCTGGCGCGGCGTGCTGGGGGCCAAGGTGGCCATGGCCGTGGTGTTCACCGCCCTGTTCTTCGTGCTCATGTGGGTCAACCTCGCCGTCGCCGACCTGATCGCCCCGCGCTTCCGCCCGACCGGCCCCGAGGAACAGATCGTGGAGCGCTACCACGCCCTCGTCGGCCCCCGTGCGGGCCTGGTGCGCATTGCCGTTGCCGCCCTGTTCGCCCTCATCGCCGGGCCCGGCACTGCGGGCCAGTGGAATGCCTGGATCCTGTTCCGCAACCGCGTCGACTTCGGGGCGACCGACGCGCTGTTCGACAAGGACATCGGCTTCTTCGTCTTCCAGCTCCCCTTCCTCAAGTTCGTGGTCGACTGGTTGTTCGCCGCCGGCGTGATCGTGCTGATCATCACCGCCGTCGCCCACTATCTCAACGGCGGCATCCGGTTCCAGACGCCGATGCAGAAGGTGACGCCGCAGGTGAAGGTCCACCTGTCGGTGCTGATGGCCGTGCTGGCGCTGCTCAAGGCCGTCGGCTACCTGCTGCAGCGCTACGAGCTGGTGTTCTCGTCGCGGGGCGTGGTGAGCGGCGCCAGCTACACCGACGTGAAGGCCCAACTTCCCGCCCTGAACCTGCTGATCGGCATCTCGCTGATCGCCGGCGCTCTGTTCCTAGTCAACATCTCCTGGCGGGGATGGGTGCTGCCCTTCGCCGCCGTGGGCCTGTGGGCACTGGTGTCGGTGGCGGCGGGCACGGCCTACCCGGCGTTCGTGCAGAAGTTCCGGGTGTAGCCCACCGAGTCCACCAAGGAGCGGCCGTACATCGCCCGCAACATCGAGGCCACGCGGGACGCGTTCAACATCCGAGATACCCAGGTCAACAACTTCGAGTACCGGGACGATCTCACCGCCTCCGACCTCGCCGACAACGAGGACACGATTCGCAACGTCCGCCTGTGGGACCCGCAGATCCTCATCGAGAACTACAAGCGCCTTCAGGAGATCCGCACCTTCTACCAGTTCAACGACGTCGACGGCGACCGCTACGGGCTCACCAGCTCCGACCGCACCACCCAGGTGCTCATCGCCGCCCGCGAGCTGAACATCAACGGCATCCCGTCGCCGTCGTGGGTGAACCAGCACCTGGTGTACACCCACGGGTACGGAGTGGTGGGCTCGCCCGCCAACGCGGTGGCGCCCGACGGCAATCCCGACCTGCTGGTCAAGGACCTGCCCCCATCACCTGAGGTAGGCCCGCTGTCGGTGGCCAACAACGCCATTTACTTCGGCGAGGACCTTCCCGGCTACGCCATCGTCAAGACCAAGCAGCAGGAGATCGACTTCACCGAGGCCAACGGCACCAACCACACGAGCACCTACAACGGGTCCGGCGGCGTGACCATGAGCTCGTGGGTGCGCAAAGCCGCCCTGGCCCTCCGCTTCGGCGACCCCAACCCGCTGATCTCCGGGTTCATCACCCCGGAGTCCAAGGCCATCTACATCCGCGACATCGACGAGCGCGTGCGCAAGGCCGCACCGTTCCTGAAGTACGACAGCGACCCGTACCCGGTGCTGTTCGAGAACAAGATCCAGTGGATCTACGACGCGTACACCACAACCAGCCGCTACCCCTACTCGCAGCCGGCCGACACAGCGCGTGTTTCCGGGAGCGGCGGTCTCCAGAGCAGCTTCAACTACGTACGCAACTCCGTGAAGGTGCTCATCGACGCCTACGACGGCACCATGACCTTCTATGTGATGGACAACAACGATCCCATCATCAAGGCGTACAGCAAGGCCTTCCCGAAGCTGTTCACCGACGGCGCCACCATGTCCCCCGAGCTGCGGGCGCACCTGCGGTATCCCGAGGACCTGTTCACCGTGCAGACGAACATGTACGGGCTGTACCACATGACCGACGCCGCGGAGTTCTACAACAAGACCGACGCGTGGGACATCGCCCAGGCGCCGGGTGCCGTCGGGGCGGCGGCGACGGTGACCGCGACCGGCCAGACCGTGCAGTCCCGGGCTCCCCGGATTGCGCCCTACTACCTGAAGATGCGGCTGCCGGGCGAGACGGCCGAGAGCTTCCTCATTTTCGAGCCGTTCGTCCCCGCATCCAGGGACGACAGCCGCAAGGAGCTCACGGCGTTCATGACGGCCAAGAGCGACCCGGAGAACTACGGGCAGCTCCAGACGTTCGTGATGCCCCGCCAGAAACAGATCGACGGGCCCGCCCTGGTGAACGCGCGCATCAACCAGGAACCCGACATCTCCCGTGAGATCACCCTGCTCGGGAACCCCGAGCGGGGCTCTCGGGTGACGCTCGGGAACATGCTGCTGATCCCGATCAACCAGTCGCTCGTCTACGTGCAGCCGCTGTACGTGTCGTCGTCGACCACGCCGCTGCCTCAGCTCAAGAAGGTGATCGTGGTCTACGCCGACAGGGTGGTGATGAGGGACTCCCTGGAGCTGGCGCTCACCGAGGTGTTCGGCAGCGCTCCACCCACGTTGGAACAGACGCCGGTGGGGGGTCAGCCCGCGCCGACCTCCCCCGATCCCAACGCCGGTCAACAGGCGGCACCGCCGGGCTCCACCGGCACCGCGCAGAACCTGCTCACCCAGGCCGCCGACCGTTACGCATCAGCCGAGAACGCCCTGAGGGCGGGCGATCTGGCCGGCTACCAGCGGGAGACCAACGCCGCTCGCGAACTGGTCGCCCAAGCCACCACCGCCCTCGGCGTGCCCCCGCCGACCACCACAACCGTCCCCGCGCCACCTGCCGCTCCACCCCCACCGCCGGCCTGATCCTGGTGGTACCATGACCGGTACGCCGCGGGGTGGAGCAGTCTGGTAGCTCGTCGGGCTCATAACCCGAAGGTCGCGGGTTCAAATCCCGCCCCCGCCACCAACGAAACCGCAGGTCAGGGCCGGTGCGAGAGCACCGGCCCTACTGCTTGGTAGGCGGACTTCTAACGGATCTTCTAACGGGTTCTAACGGCGAGGCTCGCGAATGCGCCGGCACCGGACGGATTCGCTCGGCATGCTGACGACCGATCCTGTACGGCAGAACGCCGCACGCCATCTCCTCGGAGGACTGTCTGGGGGACACGACGGCCGTACTTGCCTCCATCCCGGTCAGCCTTACGGGACATCCGCAGGATCCGGGGTGAGGGGACCCGGCACAGGCGCTTGAGTCCCCCGGGCGTGGTATACGAGAGAGCGATCGGACTCCTCGCCTTGGTCGCCTGGGCCTAGCGGGCTGACGGGCTCCTCCGGCGGCGCCTCGAACTGGAGTTGCTGGGTCTCAGCCATCAGACATCTTCTCCAGTCGGTCAGCCATCCACGCCGTCAGGGCGTCGAGCGTCACGGAGCCTGCCGCGACGCCGGCAATTGTCGTGTAGGCCTCCTCGGGCGGGGTGAGATCAAGATCGTGGCCGTTCAGGTTGAGAAACTGGAGAGCGGCCAGCACGGCCACTCGCTTGTTGCCGTCGATGAAGGCGTGGTTCCGAGCGATCCCGAAGAGCAAGGTCGCGGCCTTCGCTTCGATCGATCGATAGAACTCCTGTCCGCCGAAGCTGGCCTGCGGACGGGAGACCGCTGAATCGGCAAGCCCGAGATCGGTGACGCGGAGTAGCACGTCCACCTCGAGCCCGAGGACCTCGCTCGCAATCGCGAGGAG
>JBPCJV010000099.1:0-3488 GCA_051004925.1 Acidimicrobiales bacterium
CCAGGTGGTGGGCGGCCGTGCGGTCGCCGTCGCGCCGCCACACGTCGGTGTCGGCCACCCGGGCCGCAGCGAGGCCCTTGACGGTGGCCGCCATCTTCTCGATGGCCGCGGCGTCGTCGACGACCCGGGCCGCGTCAGCGGCCGACACCAGGACGGGATCGAACCCGGCCGCAGATCGAGCCATCGCCCCTCGAATACCCGCAAGCGCTTCGCACATCGCCGTGGCCCTTTGTGGGAGGCCTGACCAAGGGGGATCCCATCCCCGAATCGAACTGGTGTTCGTAGCCTAGCGCCGTCTGCGGCCGAGCGCAAGTGCCTGGAGAGGAAACTTCGACAGCCTGCGCAGGGATCAGCCGCTGGCGCTGGGTCGGCGAGCGAACAACCAGGGCGTCCGCCCTTTCTCTCGCGGCCGGATGGGCTGTTGCCTGCTGCTCTTGACACTCGTGATCCTGTGAGTGACAGGCCGCACTCAGGACATTCGGCGCGCGTGTAGCCAATGCCTCGTGCCACTCGCGTCCGAGGGCTTGACCATCCGTGCGGCCGGCGACGCCGCCGGTGACTACGCCTCGACGACGACGGGGACGATCATGGGACGACGCTTCGTCCGTTCGTTGACGAAGCGGGCCAGCGCCTTGCGCACCCGCCGCTTGAGCGTCTCCAGGTCGACCTGGTGCTCGTCGGCTGCCTGTTCGAGCACGATCACGACCTGCTGGCGGGCCTCGTCGAGGAGCGCCTCGGCCTCGGGCGCGTACACCCAGCCGTGGGTGATGATCTCGGGCTCGGCCAGGACCTCCCCCGAACTGGCATCGACGGCCACGACCACCACGATCACACCCTCGTCGGCCAGCACCCGGCGGTCGCGCAGCACACCGTGGCTGACGTCGCCGACGATGCCGTCGACGTAGAGGTACCCGGAGGGCACGGAGTCGACGAAGTCGAGGCCGGCGTCGGTGAGCTCGACCACGTCGCCGTCCTCGGCAAGCAGCACGTTGTTCTCGACCACACCCATCTCCATGGCCAGGCGGGAGTGGTGGGTGAGGTGGCGGAACTCGCCGTGTACGGGGATGAAGTGCTCGGGCCGGGCCAGGGCCAGCAGCGTGCTCAGCTCGCCCTGCATGGCGTGACCGGTGACGTGCACCGGCGCCAGCCCGGCATGCACGACCTGGGCTCCCCGACGGTAGAGACCGTCGATGACCCGGTTCACCGAGTACTCGTTGCCGGGGATGGCGTTGGCGCTGATGACGACGACGTCGCCCTCGCTGAGGGTCAGGCGTCGGTTCTCACCGGCGGCCATCAACGTGATGGCCGACATGGGCTCGCCCTGGGAGCCGGTGGAGATCACGCACACCTTGCCCGGGTCCATTCCGCCGATGGCCTCGATGTCGACGAGCGCGTGCTTGGGGATGTTGAGCAGCCCCATGTCGATGGCCAGGGCCACGTTCTTGGCCATGGAGCGCCCGAGGGTGGCCACGTTGCGGCCGGTGGCGATGGCCGCATCGGCGATCTGCTGGATGCGGTGGATGTGGCTGGCGAAGCAGGCGGTGATGATGCGACGACCCGGGTGGGCCCGGAAGATGTCGCGCAGCACGCGCCCCACGGAGCTCTCGCTGTCGGTGTACCCGGGCTCCTCCGCGTTGGTGGAGTCGGAGAGCAGGAGGCGGATGCCGGGGTCACGGCCCAAGGCGCCGATGCGACCGAGGTCGGTGACGCGTCCGTCGACGGGGGTGAGGTCGATCTTGAAATCGCCCGAGTGCAGGATCACGCCCTGCGGCGTGTGGAACGCGGTGGCGAAACCGTGGGGCACCGAGTGGGTGACGGGGATGAACTCGCAGTCGAACGGGCCGATGCGGCGGCGCTCCCCGTCGGCGACAGGGTTGAAGCTGGTGCGGTTGAGCAGGCCCCCCTCTTCGATGCGGCTGCGGGCCAGTCCGAGGGTGAGCTGCGACCCGTACAACGGGAACTTCAGGTCGCGGAGCAGGTAGGAGAGGGCGCCGACGTGGTCCTCGTGGCCGTGCGACAGGACGCAACCCTCGACCCGGTGGGCGTTCTCGCGGAGCCAGGTGAAATCGGGCAGCACCAGGTCGATACCGAGCATGTCGGCGTCGGGGAACATGAGGCCACAGTCGAGGAGCAGCAGGCGGTCCTCCTGTTCGAAGACCGCGCAGTTGCGCCCGATCTCGCCCAGGCCTCCGAGGAAGGTAATGCGGACGGGATCAGCCACGTGCGATGTCAGTCATGTGCTCCGTACCGGTCGTGCCGGCGAGAGCCGCCAGCACCTTTCGGGCGTCGTCGTCGAGACCCGCGGGCGCGGGTCCCATGGGAAGCCGGCACTGGCCCACCTTCAGGCCGAGCACCCCCATCATGGTCTTGGCCGGCACCTGGTTCGGTGCGGCGTCGCCCGTCTCGAATGCGTACGAGGGGGCCAGGGCGGCGTTGATCTCGCGGGCACGGGCCACGTCGCCCTTGGTGAACCGGGCGATCATCTACCCGAACTGTGGGGCAGCCCAGTGCGTGGCCACTCCGACCACGCCCACCGCACCGATCGACAGCAGCGGAAGGGTGAGGCTGTCGTCGCCGCTGTAGAGCTCGAAGCTGTCCGGCGTCTCGGCCACGAGCCGGGCCGACCCGGCGGGGTCGCCGGCGGCGTCCTTCACACCCACGATCGTGGGCACCTCGCGGGCGAGTCGCACCAGCGACTCGTGCGACACCTTGCGGCCGGTGCGGACGGGGATGTCGTAGATCATCAGGGGCAGGTCGGACGCGGCGGCCAGGGCCCGGAAGTGGCCTTCGAGCCCCGACTGCGGGGGCCGGTTGTAGTACGGCGTCACGACCAGGGCACCGGCCACGCCACAACCGGCGGCGCGACGGGTGAGCTCAACCGAGTGCGCAGTGTCGTTGCTGCCCGATCCGGCCAGCACCGGGATGGTGACCGCCTGGGTGACCGCTCGCCACAGCTCGACCTTCTCGTCGTCGGTGAGGGTGGGGCCCTCGCCGGTCGTGCCGGAGACCACCAGCCCGTCGCTGCCGTGGTCGGCCAACCAGCGGGCCAGTAAGACAGCGGCGTCGAGATCGAGAGACCCGTCGTCGTCGAAGGGAGTCACCATCGCGGTGACAACCGCGCCGAACCTGGCCATGTGCGAACCATATCAGCGGCTCACAGGGGATCCCCCCGGGGCTGGCTAGCTTCTGGCGGTGACCACAGTCGCATCTCCAGCCGCCTCCACGGCCGAGACCAGCCGTCGCCGACCGCAGGTCGTGGTCGTCGGAGGGGGCTTCGGCGGGGTGGCCGCGGCCCAGGCCCTGCGCCCCCTGCCCGTCGACGTCACGGTGGTCGACCAGCACAACTACCACGGCTTCTGGCCGCTTCTCTACCAGGTGGCGACCGCCGCCCTCGGCCCCGGCGACATCGCCCACAACCTCCGGGGGATCTTCTGGGGCGAGCACAACATCGACGCCCGCATGGCCGAGGTGACGGGGATCGACCTCGA
>JBPCJV010000100.1:0-3340 GCA_051004925.1 Acidimicrobiales bacterium
AAGGGCGAGACGGTCGACGAGATGACCGGCCTCCTCGACACCATGCTCGCCTTCGCCGAGTCCGTCCCCCTGCCCCCGGGCCTGCCGGTGGTCGACACCTGCGGTACCGGCGGCGACCGCAGCAACAACATCAACGTCTCCACCGTGGCCGCCCTCGTGGTGGCCGGGGCCGGCGCGCCGGTCTGCAAGCACGGCAACCGGGCCCAGTCGTCGGCCTGCGGGTCGGCCGACGTGCTCGAGGCCCTCGGCGTGGCCATCGACCTGGGGCCGGCCGACGTGGCCGCCTGCGTCGAAGAGGTGGGGATGGGGTTCTGCTTCGCCCCCCGCTACCACGCCGCCCTCCGCCACGCCGGTCCGACGCGCAAGGAGCTGGGCGTGGCCACGGTGTTCAACTTCCTGGGCCCGCTGGCCAACCCGGGCCGGGTCCGGCGCCAGGTGCTGGGAGTCAGCGACGCCCGCATGGCCGACAAGATCGTGGGCGTGCTGGCCGCCCGCGGCGCCGACCGGTCTCTCGTGCTCTACGGGCACGACGGCCTCGACGAGCTGACCACCACCACCACCTCGACGGTCGTCGAGCTGCGCGGCGAGACGGTGCAGACCTACGACGTCGATCCCCTCTCCCTCGGGATCCCCCGGGCCGAGCCCTCTGCCCTCCGGGGCGGCGACGCGGCCACCAACGCGGCGATCGCCCGCGAGGTGTGCGATGGGCGCCCCGGTGCCCACCGCGACATCGTGGTGCTCAACGCCGCGGCCGGGATCGTGGCCGCCGGGCTGGCCGACGACCTGGGCGAGGGACTGGCTCTCGCCGTCGCGGCCGTCGACGACGGCCGGGCCGCCGCCGTGCTCGACGGCCTCGTGGCCGTGTCGCAGGCCCGGGCCGCCGCCGCGTAGCGGGCTAGCGCTGCTTCTGCAGCTTCTTGGCCCTGGCGGGCGTGAAACGGGGGATGGGGGGCAGCACCGACGACAGCTCGCCGTCGCAGTGCACGAGGCGCACCCGGTGGGCCTCGGCGTCGAGCCACGACGCCACGCAGGCCAGCTCGTCGACCAGGTGGCGGGCGAGGGGGACGCGGCCGGTATCGCCGGCGTGCTCCGGCCAAAGGTCGAGCGTGTCGCTCCCGGCGGCGTCGACCAGGCGGCCGCCCGCCAGCACGAGGCGGCGGGGTGGGCGGGCCGGCCCCCGAAGCGTGTCCGGTAGCTCGAGCTCGACCCGGCCCGCCCGGCGCAGGCGGTCGAACAGGCGCTGGCGGTGCAGGGCCCGGGCCAGGGCCTCGGCCCGGTCGCGCGCCACGGCCGCGTCCTCGAAGCGCTCGGCCTCGGCCAGGGCGGTCATGCGGTCGTGGAGGGGGTCGAGGAGCAGGGCGGGATCGACGGTGAGGCCGGCGACGACCTGGCGCACGAGGGCACCGTAGTCGGCCTCGCTCACCGTGCCCGCGCAGGGGCAGGTGGCAACCCCGAGCTGCGCCGGGCTGCACGGCCACTCCCGCAGGACGCGCCCGGGCCGCACGGTGCAGCGGCGGATGGGGACGGCCGACTCGATGGCCTCGGCCACCTGGCGTGCCGCGGCCGTCGACGACAGGGGGCCCAGGTAGAGGCAGCCGTCGTCGTGCACGACGCGCACGACCGACAGGCGGGGGAAGCGCTCGTCGAGGGTGACCTTGAGGTAGGCGTAGCGCCGCCACAGCTTCGAGTGGCGGTTGAACGGGGGGAGGTGCTGGTGGATGAGGCGCACCTCGAGCACGGCGGCCTCGAGCGGCCCGGGGCACACGACGTGGTCGATCGTCACCGTCTCGCGGAGGAGCTGGCCGACCTTGCGGCGCTCGTCGCCCGAGAAGTACGACCGCACCCGGCTGCGCAGCTCGGTGGCCTTGCCCACGTACAGGACCCGTCCCCCGGGGCCCCGGAACAGGTAGACGCCGGGGCGACGGGGGAGCGAGGCGGTGAGCCGGAGCTTGCCCATCTGGGGATGGGCCCGGATGGTGGGCAGCTCGAGGAGGTCGTCGAGGCCCAGCACGCCGAGGTTGCCGGCCCGCTCGAGCAGGGCGTGGAGCAGGTCGGTGGTGGCCAGAGCGTCGTCGAGGGCCCGGTGGCTGGGCGTGTGGGCGAGGCGCAGGTGCTCGGCGAGCGTGCCCAGGCGGCAGTTGGGAACCTCGTCGCGCACGAGGCGGCGGGCGAGGGCGCAGGTGTCGACGACGCGGTTGGCCAGCCGGGCGTAACCGCCGGCCGCGGCGGCGGCCTGCAGGAACCCCATGTCGAAGCGCACGTTGTGGCCGACGAGCACCGAGTCGCCGGCGAACTCGAGGAAGGCGGCCAGCACGGTGGCGACGGGTGGCGCGGGGATGACCATGGCCTCGGTTATACCGGTGAGCACGACGATCTCCGGGGGGATGGCCATGCCCGGGTTGACCAGCGACTGGAACGTGCCCAGGCACTCGCCGCCGCGGACCTTCACCGCTCCGAACTCGGTGATCCCGCAGGTGGTGGGGGAGCCCCCCGTGGTCTCGAGGTCGACGACGCAGAAGGTGACCTGGTGGAGGGGCGTGCCGAGGTCGTCGAAGGAGCGCTGGTCCTCGAACAACCGATGCACGGGCCAGGACCGTAGTCGAACGTATGTTCCCCAGCAAGCACCCGGGCTTCCGCCACCCGGCACTACCATGGGTGCCCGTGTCCTCCTCCACCTCCATCCGCTATCGCTGCGGCGCCTGCGGCAACCTGACCCGGTTCGACGTCACGACCACCCGCCGCACGCGCGCCTATCACCACTACACGCTGAGCGGCGACCTGTCGGTGGAGGACCCCGAGGTGCTCAGCGAGATCGTCGAGGAGGTGTCGTGCCGGTGGTGCGGCTCCGGCCGCTCCGTCGAGCCCATGACCGAGAGCCTGTCTGCCGGAGACTCTGTGCCGGCCGGAGAAGCCGTGCCCGCCGGCGAGGTGGGAGCCTCGCCCGAGCAGTCGGGGGGCTGACACGGCGGCCGACACCCTCCTGCGCCCGGCGCTGGAGGCGGCCGTGGCCGTGGCCAGGGCCGGCGAGGACGACGTTCCCGCCCAGGCCGCGCCGGTCGCCCTGCGACCATTCCTCCACTTCGCCAAGCTGCCTCCCCGGGCGCTGGTGGCCGCCCGGCGGGCCCTCGACGGCGACCCTGCCTTCCGGGCCCGGGTGGCCGAGCAGGTGTCGGCCGACGACGTGGGCCCGGCGGGCTGGCTGCTGCTGACCCGGCCGCCCGGGTGGGAGGACGAGCTCGAGGCCCTGGCCCGGCGGGCCGACGAGGAACGCGCCGTGGTCGACGAGCAGCGGGCCGAGGACGGCGCCCGCCGTCGCCTGGGGGCGGCCGAGGGGGCGGCC
>JBPCJV010000101.1:0-4405 GCA_051004925.1 Acidimicrobiales bacterium
GTGCCCCTGTCCCGCCAGGAGGACGGCAAGGTGGTCGGCGAGGTCCTGTGGGTCGACCACTTCGGCAACGCCCAGCTCAACGTCGGCCCCGACGACCTGGCGGGGATGGACGACCACGTGTCGGTCCGAATCGGCGAGAAGACCCGGGCCGCGGTGCGGGTGGCGAGCTTCGCCGAGCTGCGCCAGGGACAGGTGGGCCTGATTGTCGACTCCTACGGGTTGATGGCGGTGGTGCTGCAGAAGCGGTCGGCGGCCGAGGAGCTGCGCCTGGCCGCCGGCGACGGTGTCACGTTGGAGGCGGCGGAGTGAGGCCGGCCACCACCGTGGTCATGGCGCTCCTGCTGATCGCCATCCTGGGCGCCGCCGTCCTGCAGTTCGTCGTCCTCGGCCGCTAGCGGCCAGCGCGGGTCGGACCCCTCAGGGAAGCGACGCGCAGAGCCGGCTGATCTCCCGCTCCAGCGACGCCAGGCCGTCCACCTTGCCCAGCACGACCGAGATGCCGGCCTCGGCGGCCTGGCGCTCGATCTCGCCGTCGACGTAGGCGGTGTAGAGGATCATCGTCTGGTCGGGGCGGCGGGCCCGGATCTGACGGGCCGTGGTGAGGCCGTCCATGCCCGGCAGCTTGTATTCGATCACCATCACGTCGGGGTCGGCCGCTGCGATGCCCTCGAGCGCCTCCGGGCCGCCGCTCGCCCCACCCACCACGTCGAACCCGTCCAGCGAGAGCATCGACGTGAGCATGCGGCGGACATGGTCGGTGTCATCGACGACCATGACGCGAATCTGCCGGGCCACCATGGCGCAGGCTAGCCCTCCGTGGCCGCGGCCGGTCGCTCGATCACGGGAGCCGGCGCTTTCATGGGAGGAGCCGGTCCCACGCCGCCAGTTGGGCCATGGTCGACAGGTGCCAGGCCGAGGGACCCGGCGGGGCGGGCGACGACCCACCCGCTGCCGCCGGGGCGGCCGTCGCCGGACCGGTGCCGGAGCGTCCTGGCGTCCTGGCCGTGGTGACGGTCGTGGCCGGCGCCCTGGCTGCAGGCCGCGGTGCGGTGGTGGCGGTCGTGGCAGGGGGCGCCGCCCCCGCCGCGGGCTGCGACCCGCCCGCCCCAGACGGTTGGACGAAGACCTGGGTGACGTAGACGGTGATCCCCGCTGCGCTCAGGACGAGGACAGCCACGGCTGTCGAAGCCCTACCCACCCGGAGGACCGACCAGGTCATCGGGCTCTCCCTTCTGAGGAAACCTCGGGTTCCTCAGGTCGTGTGCTCAGGCCGTGTGGCGGTGTTGTCCGCAGCTATCGGCGGCTGCCCGGAGAAGCCTGAGCGGACCCCGAAGTGATTGCTCGACCCTTTGTGAAAACGCGCACGAGGTCGGTACACTCGGGATGTGGCCGACCACACGTTCGCCGGGGGTCCGCCACGCAGCGTGGGCCGGGGCGCCGCCACCGGCAACGGCGCCGACGGGACGGGCGACACCGGGAACGACGACGGCTCTGGGGGACAGGCGCCGTCGCCGGGCCGGGTGCCTGCCCGCACCTCCCGCCGTATCCCCGAGGCCACCGTCGCCCGCCTCCCGGTGTACCTGCGGGCCCTCGTGGAGGTCGCCGACGCCAAGACGGCCACCATCTCGTCGGAGCGGCTGGCGGAGATGGGCGGCGTCAACGCCGCCAAGGTGCGCAAGGACCTCTCCTATCTCGGGTCCTACGGAACCCGGGGGGTCGGCTACGACGTCGAGTACCTGCTGCTGCACATCAGCCGGGTGCTGGGCCTCACCCAGGACTGGCCGGTGGTCATCGTGGGCATCGGGAACCTGGGCCACGCACTGGCCAACTACCGCGGTTTCCCGGCCCGAGGCTTCCGCGTCGCCGCCCTCGTCGACGCCGACCCGGCCAAGGTGGGCGAGCGGGTGGGTGACCTCGAGGTGCGGTTCATCGACGAGCTGCCCCGGATCGCAGTCGACGAGAAGATCGCCATCGGCATCGTCGCCACCCCTGCGGCCTCGGCCCAGGACGTGGCCGACCGGCTGGTGGCCGCCGGCGTCACGTCGATCCTGAACTTCGCCCCTGCGGTCATGAACGTGCCCCGAGGGGTGTCGCTGCGCAAGTTCGACCTCGCGATCGAGCTGCAGATCCTGTCCTTTCACCGGCAGCGCCGGGCGGCGCCGCCCGCATCGCGCTCTGTGGCCGAGCTGTGAGTGCGCCGTCGTACCCCGTGAACCTGGTGCTCGACGGCCGGGCGTGCCTGGTGGTCGGCGGCGGAGCGGTGGCCGCCCGCAAGGTCGACGGCTTGCGCACCTGCGGCGCCCGGGTCCACGTGATCGCCCCCGACATCTGCGACGAGATCCGCGGGTGGCCCGACGTCACCTCCGAGCAGCGGCCCTACCGTCGCGGCGACCTGGCCGGCTACTGGCTTGTCGTGGCCGCCACCGACGACCGTCTGGTCAACGGCGCCGTCCACCGCGAGGGCGAGGGCTCGCACGTGTGGGTGAACGGTGCCGACGACCCCGAGCACTGCTCGTTCACCCTGCCCTCGGTGCTGCGCCGGGGCTCGCTGGTGGTCAGCGTGTCCACCTCCGGGCGCAGCCCCGCCCTCTCGGGTTGGCTGCGCCGGCGCATGGAGTCCGAGATCGGCCCCGAGTACGAGGACCTGTTGGAGCTATTGTCTTCTGAACGCGAGGTACTGCGGGCCGAGGGACGGTCCACCGAGGGCCTCGACTGGCAGAAGGCGCTGGATTCGGAGATGCTCGACCTCATCCGTACCGGTGACATGAGCTCGGCGAGGGAGCGCCTGCAGACGTGTCTGTCGTCGTCGTCGGACTGAGCCACCGCACCGTCCCGCTCGACCTGCTCGAGCGCATGACAGTGACCCCCGACCGCCTGCCCAAGGCCCTCTGCGACCTGGGGGCGCGGGAGTTCGTGAGCGAGGCGGTCATCCTCTCCACCTGCCACCGCATCGAGGTGTACGTGGTGGCCGAGCGCTTCCACGGCGGCGTGCAGGACATCCGCCACTTCCTGTCCGAGCTGGCCTTCGTGGCGCCCGAGGACTTCAGCGACGACCTCTACACCTATTACGACGACGCCGCCGCCGCCCATCTCTTCGTCGTCGCCGCCGGGCTCGACTCGGTGGTGCTGGGCGAGAGCCAGATCCTCGGCCAGGTGCGCGATGCCTGGGACCGGGCCCGGGTCGAGGGCGCTGCCGGCTCCCGGCTCTCAGCCCTGTTCCGCCATGCGCTCGAGGTGGGCAAGCGTGCCCGCACCGAGACCGCCATCAGCCGAGGAGTGACGTCGCTGTCACAGGCGGCGGTGGCCATGGCCTCCGACCGGCTCGGGTCGCTGGCCGGCAAGGGGATCGTGGTCGTGGGGGCGGGCGAGATGTCCGAGGGCATGGCCCAGACGGTGGCCGGCGACGGCTGCGCCGGCGACGGTTGCGAGGCAGATCTGGTAGTGGCCAATCGCACGCAGGCGCGGGCCGAGGCCCTGGCCGGGCGGGTGGGTGGCCGGGCGGTGCCCCTCGACCAGCTGCCCGAGGCCCTGCGCCAGGCCGACGTGCTGCTCACGTCCACCGGAGCCGCTTCGGTCGTGGTGGAGGAGGCCGACCTGACCGAGGTGGTCGACGCCCGGGCCGGACGGCCCCTGCTCATCGTCGACCTGGGTATGCCTCGCGACGTCGACCCGGCCGTGGGCCGCCTCCCCGGGGTCACCCTGCTCGACCTGGCCGACGTGCGCGCCTTCGTCGAGGCGGGCATCGACGAGCGCCGCAACGAGGTGGTGCGGGTGCGGGGCATCGTCGCCGACGAGGTGGCCCGCTTCGTGGCCAGCACCGCGGCCCGGTCGGTGGCCCCCACCATCACCGCCCTACGCGACCACGCCGACCGAGTCCGCGCCGCCGAGCTCGACCGCTACCGGTCCCGCCTGGAGGGCCTCGACGACCGCCAGCGCCGGGCCGTCGAGGCCCTGACCCACAGCCTGTTGGCCAAGCTCCTGCACGAGCCCACCGTCCGCCTCAAGGACGCCGCCGGCTCGGCCCAGGGCGAACGACTGGCCGACTCCCTCCGAGAGCTGTTCGACCTTTGAGCGCCGGCTCCGGCTGGCGGCCCACGGACTCACCTCTGCGGGCGGCCACCCGGGGGAGCCCGCTGGCCCGGGTCCAGACCGGGTTGGTGTCCTACCTACTGGGCAGCGACACGGTGGCGCCGGTCGTGGTGGAGACCACCGGCGACCGCCAGACCGAGGCCCAGATCTGGCAGTTGGGCGGGCAGGGCGTGTTCGTCAAGGAGGTGCAGGCCGCCGTGCAAAGCGGTGCTGCCGACCTGGCCTTCCACTCGGCCAAGGACCTTCCGTCCGGACCGTCGCCCGATGGCCTGGAGCTGGCCTGCGTGCCCGAGCGGGCCGACGTGCGTGACTGCCT
>JBPCJV010000102.1:0-2864 GCA_051004925.1 Acidimicrobiales bacterium
GTGCAGCAGACCGGAGATGGTCCGCAGGGTCGTCGTCTTCCCCGCGCCGTTGCTGACGTCCACGGTCTTGGTGGTCTCGCCAGGGGCGAAGTTGAGGGTGGTCATGTAGATCATCGCGAAGTCGCTCCCGGATACGGCGGTCTCCTTCAAGGTCATGTAGCTGACCGACGCGGCGGCCGACGTGGATCCGGAGCGGGTGACGGTGAACTTGGCCGTCGTGCCCGTGTTGCCTTCCACCACGGACGCGTCGTTCACCGCCATGGAACGAGGCGTTGTCGTCGTCGTAGATGATCGCGTTCCCACCCGTGCCGGACATGGTGGCCCCGACAGGGGACGAGAGCCAGAGGGAGAAGTTCTCGGTCGGCTCCGCAATCGTGTCGCCGATGACGGAGACGCCCACCGTCTTGGTGGTCTCCCCGGGGGCGAAGTTGATTGGTGGTCAGGGGGAGGGCCACGTAGTCGCGACCGGCTGTGGCTGTGCCGTCGGCGGTGGAGTACTGGACCGACGAGGACCCCGAGGTGTCACCGGACCGGGTGACGGTGAAGGTGGCGGCCGGCCTGGTGCCGACGCATTCGTTGAAGGCGATGCCGTTCAGCCTCAGATGGGGCGGGGTCGAGACGCTGTCGTCGTTCTGGATGCTTCCGGTCCCTGCGCCGTCGGCGATGGTGGCTCCGGTCGGCGACGACAGGTTCACCGTGAACGTCTCCGATGCCTCCACCGCGGTGTCGCCGTTGACGGTGGCGAACAGGCCCTTGACCGACTCGCCGGCGGCGAAGGTGTAGGTGGTCAGGGCCCGGGCCACGTAGTCGCTGCCCGCGGCGGTGGTGCCGTCGGCGGTGGCGAAGCTGACCGACGGGCTTCCCGACATGTCCCCGGAGCGGGTGATGGTGTCGGGCTCCCCCCAGACCGCCCCGATGAACTCGTCATGGGTGCAGGCGGCGGGCGCGCCACTCGCCCTCGCTGCGCCCCGCCATGTACCGGATAAGGGTGTGCGCCTTGGGTGACAGGTTCGGGACCTCCTGCCGGCGCGATCCCGCCCTGCGGAAGAGCTTGGCCTGGACCTGGTCGTACTCGACGCAGAGCGCGGGGGCGGGTGGGACGGGCATGGGCCCGGTGGGTCGAGAACGGGTCGTTGAAGGTCAGCTCCCAGTAGCGGGGCTCTCCGGGACTGAGGTCGCCGAGGATGCAGATCACGTCGCCGTCCTGGAGCCGGCGCCGGCCGGTGATCGCCTCCGGTTCGGCCTCCCCCTGCTTCAGGAACGTGCCGTTGGGGGTGGCGTTGTCGCTGATCCACCAGGTGCCCCCCTCGCGCTCGAAGAAGCAGTGCAGGCGGCTCACCAGTTGCTGAGGATCGGGCTCGAGCGGCACGTCCGGGTGGTTGCCCGGGACGGCGCGGCCGACGGTGACGCGACCGGCGTCGAGCGTGGCCACCGTCGGCTCCCGGCCGTCAGGTCCCCGGATCTCGATGTAGGCCTGTCGTGCCGTGTCCGCCATCTCGCCCGTAGGAGCTCCTCGTTCGGGTTGGCCTGTCCCGCCTCAACCTACGCCGACGCGCCCGAGGGCCTCGTCGATGGGGACGACCAGGCCCACGAGGAAGGGCCCGAACTCGGCGTAGACGGCCGAGGCCTCGTCGAAGCGCAGCTCGTGGACGCAGGCCTTGATGGCGGCCAGGTCGTCGGCGAACAGCGTCACGGCCCATTCCCAGTCGTCGAGGCCGGTGGACCCGGTGACCAGCTGCACCACCCGGCCGCTGAACGCCCGGGCCTTGCTGCCGTGGCCGTACATGAGGCGCTCGCGGTCTTCGTAGGGCAGGGAGTACCAGTTGCCCGACACCTAGCGGCGCTTGGACAGGGGGGAGAACCACACGACCGGCTTGTCGGCCGGTGGGAGCCGGGGGTGGAGGCGGGGCTCCAGGCGCTCGGCGGGCATGCCCTTGGCGTACTCCGACACCTCGGTGAGCGACAGGTACGAGGCGGTGAGGTCGAGGCCGGCGGCGATCAGCTCGGCCTGGAGCCGTTGCAGCCGCCACAGGTCGGGGCCCAGGACCATTGTCGCGATGTCGGCCTTGTGGCCGAGGACGACGAACGAGACCACCTGGTGGTCGTCCGCCTGGCAGGCCTTCACGGCGGCGACGATCGCCTCGGGGTCGGCGGCCGGCCCCACCCGCCAGAACAGGTGGAGCACCGCCCATCCTGCGGAGGGACCGACAGGGTCGGGCACGAGCGGGCTCAGTCCTCCTGGGTGACCGTGCCGTTGATGTTCACGCACTCCTCGTAGCCGTACTCGTCGGCCACCGCGGCCCCCTGCTTCTTGAGCGCGTCGATGTCGGTGTACGCCTTGTTGGCCTTGGCCTGGTCACCGCCAGCCTGGGCCCGGGCCGCCGCCGTGTAGCTCATGGCCAGGTTGTCGGTGATCGTCACGAACTGGCGGGCCAGCTCGACGCTCTCCTGGGGTTCCTGCAGCGCGTCCAGGCGGTTGAAGGCGTCGGCCCACAGGGCGGACTGCTGCTCGGCTGTCGCCTGGTCCTTGGCGTTGCCGATGCTCGCCGACTTCGAGAAGACGTCGGTACAGATGGTGTCGGACTGGGCGATGTAGGTGGCCTTGGCCGCCCCCGGCTTCTCTTCGCTAGTGCACGCTGCCAACGCCAACGAAACAGGTAGGAGCACCGCCATCACAAGCAACCGACGTGACCTCACCTGTTCTCCTTCTGTCGTACCAGCAGGGCGCCGGGAGGATACCAGGAAGCGTACGCGCCGAGGGAGCCGACAGTGTCGGGGCCCTCCCTGTGCTGAACCTTTTGACAACCTGGAGGTTATCCACACCGCCGGACTAGAAATCGTCCCTACCGCCCCTGCCCGCACCA
>JBPCJV010000103.1:0-4001 GCA_051004925.1 Acidimicrobiales bacterium
GGCATGCTCGGCCGGCACGCCGTGACCTCCGCCGTGGTCGAGGGGGCCCGGGGCCCGTCCCGCTACTTCGGCGGCGACGCCGCCCTGGCCGCCCGGGTGGCCGAGGCGGTCGACGGCGTGCTGGGGCACCACGGTGCTTGCCGGCTGGGTGTGGCCGACGGGCCCTTTGCCGCCGAGCAGGCGGCCCGGCTGGGCCGCGGGATCGTCCCCAGAGGCGGCAGCGCCGACTTCCTGGCACCCCTGCCGGTGTCGTCCCTCGGGTCGGTGCTCCCCGACACCCCCTCCCTCGCCGACCTTTGGGCGCGGTTGGGCATCCGCACGCTGGGTGAGCTGGCCGCCCTGCCGCCGGCGTCGATGGCCGCCCGCTTCGGCCCCGACGGCATCGTCGCTTCCCGCCTGGCCCGGGGCTTCGACGAGCGGCCCCTGGCCACCCGCACCCCGCCGTCCGACCTCACGGTGACGGCCGAGCTCGACCCCCCGATCGAATCGGTGGAGACGGCGGCGTTCGTGGCCAAGTCCCTGGCCGACCGGCTCTGCGCCCGGCTGGTCGAGCTGGGCCTGGTCGTCACCTGCGTGGGCATCGAGGCCGAGACCGACCACGGCGAGGGTCTGAGCCGCCTCTGGCGCCACCGCGGTGGGTTGTCTGCCGCCGCCCTGGCCCAACGGGTGCGCTGGCAGCTCGAGGGTTGGCTCCGGCCCGTCGGCCGGGCCGGTGGAACCGCTTCGCCGGCGGAGCGGCCCATGGCCGGGATCACCCTGCTGCGCCTGGTGGCCGACGAGGTCGGTCCCGACCGGGGCTCCCAGGCCGACTTCTGGGGAGGCGACTCGGCCGGAGCCGAGCGGGCGGCCCGGGCCCTGGCCCGCCTCCAGGGCATGCTCGGCCGGCACGCCGTGACCTCCGCCGTGGTCGAGGGGGCCCGGGGCCCGGCCGAGCGGGCCCGCCTGGTCCCCTGGGGCGACGACCCAGGAAGGGCCGCGGAAGCGCCGCCACCCCGTTCGGGCACGGAGCCGCCATTCCGTTCGGGCACGGAGCCGCCATTCCGTTCGGGCACGGAGCCGCCATTCCGTTCGGGCACGGAGCCGCCGTGGCCGGGGCGCCTTCCGTCGCCGGCGCCGGCCACCGTCCATCCCCGGCCCGTGGCCGCCGAGGTGGTCGACGCCACCGGCACGTCGGTGGGGGTCACCGGTCGGGGCGGGCCCACGGCCGCGCCGGCCCGGTTGTCGGTGGCCGGTGGTCCGTGGGCCGACGTCGTCGCCTGGGCCGGGCCCTGGCCCCTCGACGAGCGCTGGTGGGATCCCCGGGCCCACCGCCGCCGGGCCCGGTGGCAGGTCGTCACCACCTCCGGCGCCGCCCATCTCCTGGCCGTCGAGGCCGGCCACTGGACGGTCGAGGCCACCTATGACTGAGTCTCTGCCGGCGTTCATCGTCCCGCTGACTCAGCTCGGGCTACTGGACGAGGAACTTCCCCTTCATCTGGGTGGGGTGCACCGAGCAGTGGAACCGGTAGGTGCCGGCGCCCATGGCCTTCACCATGTAGTCCACTTTCTCCGGGCCGGTGATGATCTCACCGGAGTAGATCGAGTCGGGCGAGTCCTCGTCGCTCAGGATCACCACGTTGTGCGGCAGCGCCTCCTGGTTGTCGAGGACGATCGTGAAGTCCCGGTCGGCCGGCACGGCCAGGCACGCGGTGTCGTACTCCAGGTCGTCGGCGGCGATCGCCACGCGGTCGGCGGCCGGGGCACAGGTGTTGCGTGCGGCCATCGTCGGGTCGTCGCCACCGCCACCACCGCACGACGCGGCGAACAGGCCCGCGGCCATCGTCAGCACCACCGTCTTGCGCACCTAGGTGACCTTGATCTCGCCCTTCATGCCGCCCTCGTAGTGGCCGGCCTCGTGACAGCCGTAGAAGGTGGTGCCGGCGGTGGGGAACGTGAAGGCGATCGTCTTGGTCTCCCCGGGCTGGACGCTGAAGCCGGTGGCGTCGTCGCCCATCTGCATCCCCCCCATGTCCTTCATCTCCTCGGCGTGGTGCTCCTGGAAGGCGGTGTCGCCGACCTCGAACTCGTGGACGATCTGGTCGGGGTTGGTCACCTTGAAGGCCACCGTCTCGCCCGCCTTGACGCTCGTGGTCCCCGGGTCGAACTTGAAGCCGGGGCCGGCGGTGACGTCGATGGTGCGGGCGGCGGCGGCGATGTCGGCGGGCTGGGGGGTCGTGCCCGCGGCGTCGGATTGGTGGTCCCCACCGCTCCCGCAGCCGGCCAGCACGAGAAGGAGGGCCGCTCCGGTGACGGCGATTCGGGTTCGCATGAGGCCGATCCTAGTGGAGCGGTGCGCCGTTTCCGGCTCGGGGGACCGAACACCAGTTCGATAGAGTGTGGACATGGGCCGGCACGACACCGCCTACGCGGAGCTCCACTGCCACTCCAATTTCAGCTTCCTCGACGGCGCCTCGTCGCCCGAGGAGCTGGCCACCGAGGCGGCCCGCCTACGCCTGTGCGCCCTGGCCCTCACCGACCACGACGGCCTCTACGGGGTGGTGCGGTTCGCCGAAGCGGCCAACGCTCTCGGCATGGCCACCGTCTTCGGCACCGAGCTCACCCTCGACGGACCGAGCCGGTCGCAGGCGGGCGTCGCCGATCCCGGTGGTCGCCACCTGGTGGTCCTGGCCCGCGACCCCGGCGGCTACGCCCGGTTGTCACGGGCCATCTCCACGGCCCAGATGGCGGCCCCCGAGAAGAGCCTGCCCCGCATCAGCCTCTCGGAGCTGGCCCCCCTGGCCGGTGGCCGGTGGCAGGTGCTCACCGGCTGCCGCAAGGGGTCGGTGCCGTCCGCCCTGATGGAGGCCGGGCCCACCGCCGCGGCCCGGGAGCTGTCCACCCTGGTCGAGGCGTTCGGGCGCGAGCACGTGGCCGTCGAGCTCTGGGATCACGGTGACCCTCTCGACTCCGCCCGCAACGACGCCCTGGTCGCGGTGGCCGCCCGGATAGGGGTCGACGTGGTGGCCACCAACAACGTCCACTACGCCACACCCGCCCGCCGGCGCCTGGCCACCGCCCTCGCCGCGGTGCGGGCCCGCAGATCGCTCGACGACGTCGACGGGTGGCTGCCGGCGTCGGCGTCGGCCTACCTGCGCTCCGGCGCCGAGCAGGCCGCCCGCTTCGCCCGCTACCCCGGCGCGGTGGAGCGGGCCGCGGAGGTGGGCCGGGCGTGCGCCTTCGACCTGGGCCTGGTCGCGCCCAACCTGCCCGACTACCCGGTGCCCGCCGGCCACACCGAGATGACCTGGCTGCGTGAGCTCACCCGCCGGGGCGCCGCGCGCCGGTACCCGGCCCCAGGCAACGAGAAGGCCCTGGCCCAGATCGACCACGAGCTCGCCGTCATCGAGGCCCTCGGCTTCCCCGGGTACTTCCTCATCGTCTGGGACATCGTCGAGTTCTGCCGGCGCAACGACATCTTCTGCCAGGGACGGGGGTCGGCGGCCAACTCGGCGGTCTGTTACGCCCTGGGCATCACCAACGCCGACGCCGTGGGCCTGGGCCTGCTGTTCGAGCGCTTCCTCTCGCCCGAGCGCGACGGCCCCCCCGACATCGACGTCGACATCGAGAACGGCCGCCGGGAGGAGACCATCCAGTACGTCTACGGGCGCTACGGCCGGGAGAACGCCGCCCAGGTGGCCAACGTCGTCACCTACCGGCCCAAGTCGGCCGTGCGCGACATGGGCAAGGCCCTGGGCCACCCTCCCGGCGCCCTCGACGCCTGGTCCAAGCAGGTCGAGGGCTGGGTCATGCAGGAGATGCCCGCCGACACCGGGATCCCCGGTCCCGTCCTCGAGCTGGCGAACGAGGTCGAAGGGTTCCCCCGCCATCTCGGCATCCACTCGGGGGGGATGGTCATCTGCGACCGGCCGGTGGTGGAGGTGTGCCCGGTCGAGTGGGGGCGCATGGAGGGCCGCTCGGTGCTCCAGTGGGACAAGGACGACTGCGCGGCGGTGGGCCTGGTC
>JBPCJV010000104.1:0-5017 GCA_051004925.1 Acidimicrobiales bacterium
CAGGGTGGCGCAACGCAGTGCCACGGCCCAGTCGCCGTCGCCCCGGGAGTCGACCCAGCCGACGGGCCCGGCATAGAGGCCGCGGTCGAAGGCCTCCAGCTCGGCTATTGCGGTGAGAGCCTCGGACCGGGGCAGGCCTGCGACCGCGGGTGTGGGATGGAGCAACCCGACCAGGGCCAGCGCCGATGGCGCCGGCTCGATCAGGTGGCCGGCCACGGTGGTAGCCAGATGGGTGACGGTGGCCAGGCGCACGGCGTCGGGCTGGGCGCCCGCCACCAGCTCCCGGCACAGTGGATCCAGCGCCTCGCGCACGGCCTGCACGACGAGGGCGTGCTCCTCGGCCTCCTTGGCCGAGCTGGCGAGCGCGGCGACCAGCAGGTCGTCGTCGGCCTCGGTGGCGCCGCGCGTGGCCGTGCCCGCCATCGGCCGCGACGTCACCCTGTTGCCGCGGCGACGGACCAGGAGCTCGGGGCTGGCGCCCACGAAGTCGCCGACGGCGTAGGTGAAGCTCGACGGGTCGCCCCTGCGCAGGCCGTCGAGCACGCGCCGGAGGTCGAAGGCGCGCTCGGCGGTGACCTCCACCTGGCGGGCCAGCACCACCTTGGCCAGCGGCCCCGCGGCGATCCGGGCCAGCACTTCGTCGACGGCAGCCCCCCATGCCTCACGATCGCCCCGACCGTCGAGTCGGCAGCCGTCCCCGTGGTCGGCACCGGCCACGCCGAACCGGGACGGGGGACCACCGATCCGGGCCACGCCCCCGGCGTCGACTTCGACCGGTCCTGTCTCGGTGACCCACGCCCTCCCCTGTGGCGTGCGGCCCACAACCAGGGCGGGCACGATCAGCTCACCCGGGACGGAGTCGTGGAAGGGGATGGCGCCGACGGCCAGCGGCCCCGTGCCGGGAAGACCCAGTGGATCGTCGACGTCGATGGCCCGGAGCAGTTCGGCCACCTCGTCGGCGGCCCGGGCGAACCGGTTGGGCCCGGTGCCGACTGCGATGCGGGCGGCCATGCCGGAGGTGGCCAGACCGCCGCCGTTGTGGATCCACACGTTGCCCGGTCCGCTCGGGCCCATCACTCCGCTCGAAGGGCCGCTCGGGCCCATGGCGTCGAGCAGGTCGCCGACGTCGGGCTGCGGCCGCGTACGGCTGACGAGGCCCGCGGGCGAGGGTCGGGTGGCGGTCACGCGCGCGTCCCGGTGAGCAGCTGGGCGATGCCCACGGACAGCACGCTGCGGCGGGCGTCGGCGAACCCGGCGTCGGCCAGCAGGGTCACCAACTCGGGCCCCGGAGGCAGGTAGGCCAGCGACTTGGGCAGGTAGCTGTAGGCCGAGCGGTCGGACACGATGCCGCCGACGAGGGGCACGACCTTGCCGAAGTACACCGAGTGGCCGGCCCGCAGCACCGGGTTGGCCGGCTCGCACACCTCGAGCAGCGCCACCCGGCCGCCGGGGCGCAGCACGCGTGCGCATTCCGCGAAGAACCCCGCCAGGTCGAGCACGTTGCGCAGGGCGAAGCCGCACACGACGCCGTCGGCGGACCCGTCGGGTATGGGCAGGCGCATGGCGTCGCCCCGCACCAGGGGAGCGTCGGCCTGGGCCCGCCGGCCCTGGCGGCTCCGCCAAGGAGGTGATGACCGCGCCGCCCGCAGCATCCCGGCCGAGCGGTCGACGCCGACGGGGCGCAGGTCGGCGGCGGCCAGCACCCGGCACAGGTCGCCGGTACCGCAGGCCAGGTCGAGCACCAGCGAGCCGGGGGGCAGGCCCAGCGCGGCGATGGACTTCTTCCGCCACCCGATGTCCATGCCGAAGGTGAGCATGCGGTTGAGCAGGTCGTAGCGAGGGGCGATGGTGTCGAACATGGAGTCGACGGCCGCCACCTTCTCGGCCCCCTGGGGGAGGGGCGTGCCCTTCATCATCCGGCCCGCACCGCGTCGAAGTCGGCCGCCTCACCGGACATGCCCTCCTTGAGGGCGGCGGCGATCTCGGTGGGATCGCCCACCGGTTCGAGGTGCTCCTGGGCAACCTGCAGCAGGATGCGCCTGAAGTGGTGGGCCACCATGTCGGTGACGGCCGGGAGCAGCACCCGGAAGGCGTCGACCATGCGCTGGGCCCGTTCCTCCTCCGTCAGGTCGGCGGTGCGCAGGGGCTGGCGCACGTGGGTGTCGAACAGTTCCACGGCCTGGGTGGCGACGGCGCGGGTCATCGCGTGGTGGCGGCGGGAGAGGTCGAGCAGCTCGGGCATGGGCAGACCGGCCTCGACGAGGCGCAGCCCGTTGGCCACCAGGCCGACGTCGGCCCGGCTGAAGCGCAGCTCGCCGTCGTGGGTGCGCGGCACCAGCAGTCCCTCGCGCACGAGGGCGTCGAGGATGGTCGCGGGCACCCCGCATCGGGCCACCAGGTCGTCGATGCCGAACAGCCCGTCGTCCGCCTCCTCGTCGCCCGCTTCGGCCACCGCCGCGGCCAGGTGCTCGTCGGCGGGATCCAGGTCGCCGTCGAGGAAGCGCCGGATGACGGCCAGGGTGAACCCCCGCCGCTGCAGGTCCTTGATCCGCCCGAGGCGGTCGAGGTGCTCGGCGGTGTACAGGGCCAGGCGGCCGTCACGCTCGGGCGGGGGGAGCAGGCGCTGCTTCTGGTAGTAGCGCACGGTGTCGACGGACACGTCGGCCGCCTGGGCCAGGTCCTCCACCCGCATTCGCATGAGTATCTATTCTAGGAGCAATCACTCCCACGGTCGAGCCGGGGGCCGACCGGTCGATCAGTTGCGGGCCGCGGTCTTGTCGGCGACCTGGCGCTTGAGGCGCGACAGGATGGAGTGCATCCCCCGCAGGCGCAGCGAGGAGATGACCTCAGCCAGGCCCATGCTCATGTAGAAGTCGTTGGGCGTGGCCAGGACCGTCTCGGCCGTCGCCCCGTTGAGGCCACTCCACAGGATGCCGGCGAACCCCCGGGTGGTCGGCGACTCGGCGGGAACGTCGAAGTGCAGGGTCACCCGTTTGTCGTCGTCGACCTCGGTGAGCAGGAAGAACGGCGTCTGGCACTCGGGCACGGCTTCCATGAGGTCGCGGTGGCCGGCCAGCTCCGGCGGAAGGGGCGGCACCTTGCGTGAGTACTCGAGGAGGGCCTGCGCCCGCAGCTCCTTGGGCGCCCCGGCGAAGAGGTCGACGATGCGCTGCAACTCGGGGGCGGGGGCGCTCACGGCCCCAGTATCCCACCCCCCATCCCGGATCTCGAATCGTGACTGCGCAAGTCGGGAATTGGGCATAGGGTGGGATGAACCCGAGAACGAGGAGGTCCACCATGGCCGTCGCGCCCGACCCCGCGCCCGAGCTGAAGCAGTACGCCCACCCAGAGCTCCTTGTCACCACCGAGTGGCTGGCCGAGCACCTCGACGATCCCGGCCTCGTGGTGGTGGAGTCCGACGAGGACGTGCTCCTCTACGACACGGGCCACATACCCGGCTCGATCAAGGTCGACTGGCACCTCGACCTCAACGACCCCATCACTCGCGACTACGTGGACGGCGAGGGCTTCGCCCGGCTCTGCTCCAAGAACGGCATCGGCCGCGACGACACGGTCGTGTTCTACGGCGACAACTTCAACTGGTGGGCGGCCTACGCCCTGTGGGTGTTCACCCTGTTCAAGCACCCCAACGTCCGCCTCCTCAACGGCGGGCGCATGAAGTGGGTGTCCGAGGGCCGGCCCATGACCACCGACATCCCCAGCCGGCCGCAGACCGACTACCCCGTGGTCGAGCGCGACGACGCCCCCATCCGGGCCTTCCGTGACGACGTGAAGGGCCACATCGGCAACGGCCCGCTCATCGACGTGCGCTCGCCCGGCGAGTACTCCGGCGAGCTGCTGCACATGCCCGACTACCCCCAGGAGGGGGCCCTACGGGGCGGGCACGTGCCCACCGCCAAGTCGAAGCCGTGGAAGACGGCGGCCAACGACGACGGCACGTTCAAGGGCGCCGACGACCTCCGGGCCATCTACGAGGGCGACGTCGGGCTGTCCGAGAGCGACGACGTGGTCGTCTACTGCCGCATCGGCGAGCGTTCGAGCCACACCTGGTTCGTGCTCCACCACCTGCTCGGTTACCCGACCGTGCGCAACTACGACGGCTCCTGGACCGAGTGGGGCAACCTGGTCGGCGCCCCCATCGAGCGCTAGCGCCACCCGCGAACGGGGCATCATCGGGTCATGCGGATCCGCGTGGGGACGCTGGACGACCTGGTCGAGCGGGGCCACCTGCTGGCCAAGGCCGGTGGCCACGGTGTGTGCGTGTTCTGGGACGGCGGGCGGGCCTGGGCCCTCGACGACCGCTGTCCCCACATGGGTTTCCCGCTACACCGGGGCTCGGTGGACGAGGGCCTGGTCACCTGCCACTGGCACCACGCCCGCTTCGACCTGGCCACGGGCGGCACCCTCGACCCCTTCGCCGACGACGCCCGGGCCTTCCCCGTGGAGGTCGACGGCGGCGAGGTGTTCCTGGTGGTCGAGGCGCCCACTCCCGCCGGCCAGATCGACCTCCTGCGCCGGCGTCTCCGCGAGGGACTAGAGCAGGGCCTGACCCTGGTCACCGCCAAGTCGGTGCTCGGGCTGCTGGAGGCGGGCACCGAGCCCGCCGAGATCGTGCGCGTCGGGGTGGAGTTCGGCACCGCCAACCGCCGCGAGGGGTGGGGATCGGGGCTCACCGTGCTGGTGGCCATGGCCAACCTGCTGCCGTGGCTCGACGCCGACGACCGGGCGCTCGCTCTCGTGCACGGCCTGGCGTTCGTTTCGCGCGACACCCGCAACCACGCGCCGGCGTTCACCCTCGCGCCGCTCGGCTCGCACACCGGGCTCGCTCCCGACCGTCTGGTTTCCTGGTACCGCCGCTTCATCGAAACCCGGTCGGGCGCCGCGGCCGAGCGGTCGCTCGGCACCGCCGTGGCCGCGGGCTGCGGGCCCGACGAGGCGGCCGACCTGATGCTCGCCGCCGCGACCGATCACGTCTTCCTCGACGGCGGCCACACCC
>JBPCJV010000105.1:0-6431 GCA_051004925.1 Acidimicrobiales bacterium
GCTAGACGGACCGTTCTGGTCAGCTTTGAGGGCCCCCTGGGGCCCCGAAACCTGATCGGAACGAGTCGTCCAGTAGCCTGGACCGGCAATGTTCGACTCCCTGTCCGACAAGTTCGAGGTCATCTTCCGCCGTCTGAAGGGGCGCGGGCGGATGGGGGAGGCCGAGGTCGACGAGGTCCTGCGGGAGATCCGCGTGGCCCTGCTCGAGGCCGACGTCAACTTCAAGGTCGTCAAGGGCCTGATCGGCCGGATCCGCGACGACTGCCTCGCCGCCGACCTCTCGTCCAGCCTCACGCCGGCCCAGCAGGTCATCAAGATCGTCCACCAGGAGCTCATCAACACCCTCGGCGGCGAGACCCTGCGCATCACCTACGCCTCGAAGCCCCCCACCGTGGTGATGCTCGCCGGCCTCCAGGGCTCGGGCAAGACGACGGCCGCCGGCAAGCTGGCCCGCTGGTTCAAGCAGCAGGGGCGCAACCCCATGCTCGTGGGGGCCGACCTCCAGCGCCCCGCGGCCGTGGAGCAGCTCCGGGTGCTGGCCGGACAGGTCGGGGTGCCGATGTGGAGCGAGCCCACCGACCCCGTGTCGGTCGCCGCCGGCGGCCTCGAGGAGGCCAGGCGCCTGGGCCGCGACGTGCTCATCGTCGACACCGCCGGCCGCCTGCACGTGGACGACGACCTCATGGTGGAGGCCCGCCGGATCTCCGAGGCCGTCGACCCCCACTTCACCTTCCTGGTGGTCGACGCCATGACCGGCCAGGACGCCGTCAACGTGGCCGAGTCGTTCCACGCCGTCCTGGCCATCGACGGGGTGATCCTCTCCAAGCTCGACGGCGACGCACGGGGTGGTGCGGCGCTCTCGGTGAAGGAGGTCATCGGTCGTCCCATCGCCTTCGCGTCGGTGGGGGAGAGGCTGGCCGACTTCGAGCCCTTCCATCCCGACCGGATGGCGTCTCGGATCCTGGGCATGGGCGACGTGCTCACCCTCATCGAGAAGGCCGAGGAGGCCTACGACCGCGACGAGGCCGACGCCGCCGCGGCCAAGCTCCAGTCGGGGCGCTTCAACCTCGAGGATTTCCTCGAGCAGATGCAGCAGGTCAAGAAGATGGGGCCACTGCAGAACATCGTCGGTATGCTGCCCGGGATACCCAAGGAGCTTCGCAAGGCCGAGATCGACGATCGGGAGATCGCCCGGGTCGAGGCGATCATCAAGTCGATGACCCTCGAGGAGCGCCGCACCCCCGAGATCATGAACGGTTCCCGGCGCCTCCGGGTGGCCAACGGGAGCGGTGTCACCACCAACGAGGTCAACCAGCTCCTGAAGCAGTTCAAGGACATGCAGAAGATGATGAAGATGATGGGCCGGGCCAAGGGCGGCAAAGGTCGAGCCGCCAGCCTCGGCATCCCCGGCATGTGACCGGGCCCACCGGAGAGAAAGAAGGACAATGGCAGTGAAGCTCCGCCTCATGCGAATGGGGAAGAAGAAGCAGCCCACGTACCGCCTGGTCGTGGCCGACGGTCGCTCACCGCGCGACGGCCGGTTCATCGAGTCGATCGGCACCTACGAGCCGCGGTCCGACCCGTCGGTGATCAAGGTCGACAACGACAAGGCCGTCGAGTGGTTGCGCAAGGGCGCCCAGCCCACGGAGCCGGTGGCCAAGCTGCTGAAGATCTCCGGAGCCTGGGACCAGTTCACCGGAAACGCCCCCGCCGCGTCCACGTCCACCTCATGAGCGACGTCGACGCCCAGCTCGACGACGAGCCGGTGGCCGACGGTGCCATCGACGACCCAGACATCGACGGCACCGGCCTCGGCGGCGACCTCGACGAGCCCGACGGCAACCGGGTCGTGGGCGCGATCCCGCGCGCCGTGCTCGAGTACCTCGCCAAGTCGATCGTCGACGACGCCGACTCCGTCGTGGTCGAAGTCGAGGAGAGCCGCGGCGGGCTGAGCCTGCGCCTCCACGTCGCACCCGCCGACATGGGCCGGGTCATCGGGCGGAGGGGCCGGGTGGCCCAGGCCATCCGCACCGTCGTACGGGCCGCGGGCGCCAAGGAAGGCGTCGAGGCCGAGGTGGACATCGTCGACTGAACGGGACCGCCCGGTCAGAGGGCCGCTCGGGCCCGGCCCACCGACGACACTCGAGGTCGGGGTGGTGGTCAAGCCCCACGGCCTGCGCGGCGACGTGATCGTCGACCTGGTCACCAATCGCCCCGAGCTACGGGTGGCACCGGGCGCGGTCCTGCTCACCGGGCGAGGACCTCTGGAGGTCGTGTCGTCGCGCCCGCACCAGGGACGGTGGATCGTCGTCTTTGCCGGAGTGGCCGACCGCAACGGGGCCGAGGCCCTGCGCGGAACCCGGCTCTCGGCCGAGCCCCTCGACGAGGACGGGGCGCTGTGGGTCCACGAGCTGATCGGCGCCGAGGTGGTCGACGCCGAGGGCCGGGCCCACGGCCGGGTCGTGGCTGTGGAGGCCAACCCCGCCGCCGACCTGCTGGTGCTGGCCGACGACCGCCTGGTTCCCCTCACCTTCGTGGTCGAGCGGCGTCCCGACGGGACCGTGGTCGTGGACGCCCCGCTCGGCCTGCTGGAGTAGTCGGAGCATCGGCGTGAACATCCATGTCCTCACCGTCCTGCCGCAGATCCTGGAGCCGGCCCTCGACGGCGGGCTGCTGGGCCGGGCCCGCCAGCAGGGGGTGGTGTCGGTGGTTGTGCACGACCTGCGCGACCACACTGTCGACCGCCACCGTTCGGTCGACGACGCCCCGTTCGGTGGGGGGCCCGGCATGGTGCTGGGTCCTGAGCCGATCTTCCGGGCCGTGGAGGCTCTCGAGCCGCCCCGTCCGCTGTTCCTGCTCGGCCCCGGCGGCCGCCGCTTCGACCAGCGACTGGCCGCGGAGCTGGCCGCCGGGGACGGGTTCTCGCTGCTCTGTGGACGGTACGAGGGGGTGGACGAGCGGGTGCGCGAGCACCTGGTCGACGACGAGCTGTCGATCGGCGACTACGTGCTGGCCGGCGGCGAGGCGGCTGCGTTCGTGGTCGTGGAGGCGGTCACCAGGCTGGTGCCCGGGGTGATGGGCAACGCGTCGTCGGTCGACGACGAGTCGTTCACGTCGGGCCTCCTCGAGTACCCCCAGTACACGCGACCGGCCGAGTTCCGGGGCTGGGCCGTGCCGGAGGTCCTGCGGTCGGGCGACCATCCGCGCGTGGCCCGCTGGCGGCGGGCCCGGGCGCTGCGCCGCACCCTCGACCGCCGGCCCGATCTCATCGCCGCCCGTGGCGGCCTCGGCGCCGAGGACAGGAGCCTCCTCGAAGAGTTCGACCTGGCCATCGGCGACGAGGTGGCTTCGCCACCACCGGAAGTCGCCTATCCTGGGTCGGCCCCGTTCCCTCCGCAGGAGCCGACCGCGCCATGAATCCCACCGACCTCGTCGATCGCGCCTCTCTGCGTTCCGATCTGCCGACCTTCAACCCCGGCGACACCGTGAAGGTGCACGTTCGCGTGGTCGAGGGCACCCGCGAGCGGGTCCAGGTCTTCCAGGGAGCCGTCATCCGTCGCCAGGGCTCCGGTGCCCGGGAGACCTTCACCGTGCGCAAGGTGAGCTTCGGCGTCGGGGTGGAGCGCACGTTCCCCGTGCACTCTCCCGTGCTGGCCAAGATCGAGATCGTGTCGAGGGGCGACGTGCGCCGGGCCAAGCTCTATTACCTGCGCGACCGGGTGGGCAAGGCGGCCAAGATCAAAGAGAAGCGCACCGCCCCCTGAGCAACGTCGCCCCGCCCGGCCCGTCCGACCCGGCCGTGGTCGCAGATGCGGCCCCGACCACCGACACCCGCGAGCGGGGCCGCACGCCCAAGAAGGGCCGGATGCTGCGGGAGCTGCCGATCATGGTGGCCGCCGCCCTGCTGGTGGCCTTCGTCGTCAAGACCTTCGTGGCCCAGGTGTTCTACATCCCGTCGGGCTCGATGATCCCCCAGCTCGAGATCAACGACCGCGTCGTCGTGTCGAAGCTGGCGTACATGTTGCACGAGCCGCGGCGGGGCGACGTGCTGGTTTTCGACGCACCGGGCGACCACGAGCCCGACGACTCGTCGGCGCCGATGAAGGCGGTCAAGGCGGTGCTCGGCGCCGTCGGCCTCTCCGCACCGTCGACCCAGGAGTACATCAAGCGGGTGGTGGGCCTGCCCCACGAAAGCGTCGAGGGCCACGACGGCAAGGTGTTCGTCGACGGCCGGGAGCTGGTGGAGCCCTACCTGCCGCCGGGAGACGTGACGGCCGACTTCGGCCCGGTCACCGTGGGCGACGACCAGCTGTTCGTGATGGGCGACAACCGCGACAACTCGGCCGACAGCCGCGTGTTCGGCCCCATCGAGCGCTCGACGGTCGTGGGCCGGGCCATGGCCAGGCTGTGGCCTCCCAGCCGGGCCGCCTTCCTCTAGGTCGCCGACCAGGGAGCCGACCCGTAGAGCGGCCTCGGCCCCGTAGAGTGGAGGACATGAGCGAGCACCGAAGCGAAGCGGAGGAGCGCAGCTCCAGGCAGACACAGCGCCCCCGCTCAGGGGGGCGACCGCCCGAGGCGGTGACCCCATGAGCGCCGAGGACCTCGAACGGTACGAGACCGAGATGGAGCTGCAGCTCTACAAGGAGTATCGCGACGTCCTGCCCCTGTTCTCCTACGTCGTGGAGACCGAACGGCGGTTCTACCTGGCCAACGCCGTTGAGTTGCACGTGCGCGACGACACCCGTCGCGACCACCTGGAGCTCGAGTTGCGCGACGCCTGGGTGTGGGGCATCTACCGGCCGGGCCAGGCCCGCTTCGTGAAGTCCGTCCGGGTGGTCACGTTCAAAGACGTCAACGTCGAGGAGATCCGGGCCGAGGATTAGCCGCCCGTGACCTCCGCCCGACGCGCGCTGGGGTCCAGCGGCGAGGACGCAGCCGCCGCCTGGTACGAGGCGCACGGCTACCAGGTGGTGTCCCGCAACTGGCGGTGCCGGCAGGGTGAGCTCGACCTGGTCGTCCGCCGGGGCCGGACCGTCGTGTTCTGCGAGGTGAAGACGCGCACCTCGACGGCCTTCGGCGCGCCGGTGGAGGCGGTGACCCGGGCCAAGCAGATGCGCCTGCGCGCGCTCGCGGCGCGCTGGCTGGAGGAGTCGACGACGCCGGCCGGGGAGATCCGTTTCGATGTCGTGTCGGTGCTGGCCGGAAGTCTGGAGGTGCTCGAAGGCGCCTTCTAGTGCTTGCGCTCCCGGACCTCTCTCGTGGTATCGTTCGGCTCACTCGGAGCGCGGGATCCAGGCTTGGCCATGGGCGGGCTTTATGGCGCACAAGAGCAGGACACCACTCGATGTGGGTCAGAGGGGAGCTCGAATGGTCCGTCGTGACTGGTCAGGTGTCCGGAGGAAGTGCTCGATCGCCTTCCTCGGCGGACTGATGACGTTCGGCGCCGCCACGTTGGGGATGACGTCCCCGGCCGGCGCCCAAACGGAGGAGGCCCCCGGGGCCTTCGGCTACCAATCCAGCTTCACCCTCTTCGGCGGTGGCCCCTTCGTCTTCGGGCCAATCCCCACGGTGACCCTGCCCGAAGGCGGCTCGGCCACCCCCATCACCGCCACCGTGCCCACGGGCGACGTGCGTCAGGGCCCGGGCATCCTCTTCACCTCCGGGCCGATCACCGTCAGCACCGAGGGCAGCGCCGGGTCGGTCACCAGCTCCGCCAGCATCACCGATGTCCCGACCGAGGAGGTCGCGGGGGAGATCCTCTACGCCGGCAAGATCGACGCAACCTGCACCGGTTCCACCGGCTCGGTCACGATCGCCGGCCCGGGTGACGCCGGCAACTCGAGTGCCACGCTGCGGACCTCCGACGGCAACCCCGACATCGACGGCGACGAAGTCTACGAAGCCATCCCCCTGAACCCGCCCCCCAACCTAACCATCAACGGCACCCTCGAGAGCGTGGACGACACGTACAAGGTCGTCTTCAACGAACAGATCATCAACGCCGACGGGTCGCTCACCATCAACGCCGTCCACGAGTTCCTCCTGGGACCCACAGCGGTCGGCGACGTCTACATCGGCCAGGTCCGCTGCGGTGCCGGTGACGCACCCGAGACCACCACCACGACTGCGCCGACGACGAACACCACGGCCGCCCCCACCGGCGGCTCGACCGGCGGCGGCTCCACCACCGGCGGCTCCACCACCGGCGGCACCGGCGCCATGGCGACCACCTGCACCGACACTTGGCCCCTCACGTTCCTGGGCCTGGAACTGGTGTTGGCGGGAGGGCTGGCCATCCGCTGGGCCGCCCGTCGTCGGGCGTGGCCGCGGTAACCAGGTACGCCCCCCATCCGGGACTCGCAGCCAATCGCCGGCTGCCAGGACCACTCGTGTTGACGGATACTGACGGTGGTGGGTTCGCACGTCATCGT
>JBPCJV010000106.1:0-8737 GCA_051004925.1 Acidimicrobiales bacterium
GAGGCCGAGGACGTCCCCGCCCGGGCGGCCCGCGCCGGTGCCCGCCTGCGGGCCGGCCTCGAGTCTCTGCCCCAGGTCGACTACGTGCGGGGCCAGGGGCTGCTGCTGGCCGCCGAGCTGGTGTCGCTCCCGTCCCGACCCGTGGTCGCCGCCGCCCTCGAAGCCGGCCTGCTGGTGAACCCGGTGACGCCCACGGCCCTCCGTCTCACGCCGTCGTTGTTGGTGAGCGACGCCGAGATCGACGAGGCCGTGGCCATCCTCGCCACGGTCATGGCCACCGCCGCGGACGGCGGCGCCGTTCAAGAGGTGGTGACATGAGGCATCTCCTCGACGTCGATGACCTGTCGGCCGCGGAGCTGGCGGCCGTGCTCGACCTGGCCGAGCAGCCCGACCCGCCCCCTGTGCTGGCCGGCAAGGGCGTGGGCCTGGTCTTTCAGAAGCCGTCGTTGCGGACGCGGGTGTCGATGGAGATGGCGGTGGTGCAGCTCGGCGGCCATCCCGTGTCCCTCCAGGACTTCGAGGTGGGCCTCGACCGCCGGGAGCCCGCGGGCGACGTGGGCCGGGTGCTGTCGCAGTACTGCAGCCTGCTGGGAGCACGGGTCTTCGCCCACGACGCGGTGGAACGGCTGGCGGCGTCGGCCACCGTGCCCGTCGTGAACCTGCTCAGCGACCAGGCCCACCCGTGCGAGATCCTCGGCGACCTGTTCCTGCTCCGCCACCGTCTCGGCTCTCTCGCCGGGCGAACCATCGCGTGGGTGGGCGACGGCAACAACGTGAGCCAGTCGCTGCTCGCCGGAGCCGCCCTCGTGGGCCTCACGGTGCGCGTCGCCTGCCCGCCCGGGTACGAGCCGTCGGCCGCGTCGCTCGCCCATGGCGGATCGCTGCTCACCTCCGACCCGGTCGAGGCCGTCGATGGCGCCGACGCCGTGTACACCGACGTGTGGACGTCGATGGGCCAGGAGGACGAGGGCGACGACCGCCGTCGGGCGTTCGCCGGCTTCACCGTCGACGACGACCTCATGGCCCGGGCCGCCCCCGGCGCCATCTTCCTGCACTGCCTGCCCGCCCACCGCGGCGAGGAGGTAGCCGCCTCGGTGATCGACGGGCCGGCCAGCGCGGTGTGGGACCAGGCCGCGGCCCGCATGCACGCCCAACGGGGCCTCCTGTGGTGGCTGGCGAGCCAGTGACCCCCATCGTTCTTTACGCGATGTCCAACACGTGGTGTTGTTCGGCGCGCAAAGAACGGGTGGGGCGTGAGCGATGAGGCTGGCGAAGCCGCAGCGGCAGCACCGGGTGGCCCGCATCCTGGAGAGTCGGGCCGTCACCAGCCAGGCCCAGGTGGTCGAGCTGCTGGCCGCCGAAGGGGTGGTGGCCACCCAGGCCACGGTGTCGCGCGACCTCGAGGACCTGGGCGCGCTGAAGGTGCGCACCGCCGACGGCGAGTCGGTGTACGCCATCCCCGAGCAGGCCAAGGACCGTCAGGCCCCCGAGAACCACCCCCGGCGGGTTATGGGGGAGTGGGTCGTGGAGGTGGCCCACTCGGCCAACATCGTGGTGCTCCGCACCCCGCCCGGGTCGGCCCACGTCGTGGGCTCGGCCATCGACCGGGCAGGACTGCCGGCCGTGCTGGGGACCGTGGCCGGCGACGACACCGTGTTGCTCGTGGTGTCGGAGCGCACCGGCGGTGAGAAGGTGGCCGGGAGACTCTCGGCCCTGGCCGGACTTTGAGCGTCCGGCCCGACCACATCGATCAGAGAAGAGAGGGACGCGTGGCGAAGAGGGTGGTGCTCGCTTACAGCGGGGGCTTGGACACGTCGGTTGCCGTACGCTGGATGACCGAGGAGTGGGGGTGCGAGGTCGTGACCGTGGCTGCCGACGTGGGCCAGGGTGGCGACTTCGACGCCATGCGGGAACGGGCCCTGGCCGCCGGGGCGGTCGAGGGCGTCACCGTCGACTGCCGCGAGGAGTACGCCCGCGACTTCGTGGGTCCGGCCCTCAAGGCCAACGCCCGCTACGAGGGCAAGTACCCGTTGGTGTCGTCTCTGTCGCGCCCCGTGATCGTGCGCCACCTCGTGGCCGCCGCCCGCCAGTTCGGGGCCGGCGCCATCGCCCACGGCTGCACGGGAAAGGGCAACGACCAGGTGCGCTTCGAGGTGTCCAGCCGGGCCCTGGCCCCCGACCTCGAAGTGCTGGCGCCGGTGCGGGAGTGGGGCCTCACCCGGGAGGAGTCCATCGGCTACGCCGAGCGGTACGACATCCCCGTCACCGTCACCCGGGCCAGCCCTTACTCGATCGACCAGAACCTGTGGGGCCGCACCATCGAGTGCGGCATCCTCGAGGACCCGTGGCAGCAACCGCCCGAAGAGGTCTTCGCCCTGACGACGCCCACCGCCACCGGGCCGACGGAGATGGTGATCAGCTTCGAGGCCGGCCTTCCCGTCGCCGTCGACGGCCGCCCGCTTCCCCTCCACGAGCTGGTGGACGAGGTCAGCCGGGTCGTCGGCTCGTACGGGTGGGGCCGCATCGACATGGTCGAGAACCGCAGGGTCGGCATCAAGAGCCGCGAGGTGTACGAGTGCCCGGGCGCCCTCGCCCTGATCATGGCCCACTCCGACCTGGAGGACCTCACCCTCGAACGTGACGTGGCCCACGAGAAGGCCCGGCTCGAGCCCCGCTGGGCCGAGCTCGTGTACGACGGGTTGTGGTTCTCGCCCCTCAAGGCCGCCCTCGACGCCTTCGTGGACGAGACCCAGCGTCACGTCACGGGCGAGGTGCGACTCCGGTGCGAGCCGCCCGGGCGCTGCTTCGTGGCCGGCCGGCGCAGCCCCGTCGGCCTCTACGACTACGACCTGGCCACCTACGAGAGCGCCGACCGCTTCCACCACGAGGACGCCGCCGGCTTCGTACGCCTGTGGGGCCTGGGCGTCGAGACCTGGGCGGCCCGGCAGACGACCACCCTGGGGGCCTCTCTGGTTGCGTCGGCGTCGCCTACTGCCACTGCCTCTCCGGCGGCTCCGCCGCCCAGTCCGGCGGGCCTGGCTGACCGCCTCGACCTCCCATGACACTCGACCTCAGATGACACTCGACCTCAGATGACACTGTGGCAGGGTCGCATGGGGGTCCCCCCCGACGACGGCCTGCTGGCCTTCACCTCCAGCATCGGCGTCGACATCCGGCTGGCGGCCGAGGACGTGGCCGGCTCGCGGGCCCACTTGCGGGGCCTGGCCCGGGCCGGCCTGATCACCGCCCAGGAGGCCGGGATCCTCTCCACCGCACTCGACCGTGTGGCCGAGGAGCTGGAACAGGGCCGCTTCGCCTTCCTCGCCTCCGACGAGGACGTCCACACCGCGGTCGAGCGGCGGGTGACCGAGATGGCCGGCCCGGCCGGCGCCAAGCTCCACACCGGGCGCAGCCGCAACGACCAAGTCGCCACCGACCTGCGCCTGTGGGCCAAGCGGGCCGTCGCCGACGTGGCCCGCGCCGTGCTCGGGCTGCAGCACACGTTGCTCGACCAGGCCCGCGACGCCGCCCGCGACGGAGTGCAGATGCCGGGCTACACCCACCTCCAGCGGACTCAGCCCGTGCTCCTGGCCCACCATCTGCTGGCCCACGGGTGGGCCCTGGCCCGCGACGTCGACCGCCTCCTGGCCACCCGGACCCGTCTCGACATCTCGCCGCTGGGTGCGGGGGCGCTGGCCGGGTCGTCGCTTCCTCTCGACCCCGATGCCACGGCCGAGGACCTCGGTTTCGCCCGCCGCTTCGAGAACTCGCTCGACGCGGTGAGCGACCGCGACTTCGTGGCCGAGGCCCTCTTCGACCTGGCCCTGCTCGGCGTCCACCTCTCGCGCCTGGGCGAGGAGATCGTGCTGTGGTCGACCTCGGAGTTCGGTTTCATGCACTTGGCCGACGCCTGGTCGACGGGCAGCTCCATGCTTCCCCAGAAGAAGAACCCCGACGTGGCCGAGCTGGCCCGGGCCAAGTCCGGCCGGCTGATCGGCCACGTGGCCGGCTTCCTGGCCACGCTCAAGGCCCTGCCCCTCGCCTACAACCGCGACCTGCAGGAGGACAAGGAGCCCCTGTTCGACGCCGTCGATCAGACGCTCGGCGCCCTGGGCGCCCTCACCGGCCTGATCAGCACGGCCACCTACGACGAGCGGCGGATGTCGGCCGCCGCGAACACGGCGGAGGCCGCCGCCGTCGACCTGGCCGAGTGGCTGGTCGCCCGGGGCGTCCCCTTCCGCCAGGCCCACGGCATCGTGGCCCAGCTCGTGCGCGAGGCGGCCGAGCGGCATGTGCCCCTGGCCGAGCTGGTCGCCGCCCATCCCGACCTCGGATCCGAGGCGCTGGTGTTGCTCGAACCGGGAACGGCGGTCACCCGGCGCACCACCCCGGGGGGAGCCGGCCCGCAGCCGGTGGCCGAGCAGCTCCGTCGCTTCGCGCAGTGCCTGGCCGACGACCTCGACAGGCTGCCGGCCTCGTAAGCGGTGAGCGGCCATGACAGTGGTGGCCCGGTGGTGCCGGCGCGAGCGTTCTACGCCCGCGACCCCCGGGTGGTGGCGCCCGACCTGTTGAACAAGCTGCTGGTCCGGGGCGAGCGGGTGGCGCGCATCGTGGAGGTGGAGGCCTACTGCGGCATGGACGACCCGGGTAGCCACGCCTACCGGGGTCGGACACCCCGCAACGCAGCCATGTTCGGGCCCGCCGGCCACCTGTACGTCTATTTCACCTATGGCATGCACCACTGCGCCAACGTCGTGTGCGGCGAGGAAGGAACGGCGGCGGCCGTACTGCTGCGCGGCCTCGACGTGGTGGACGGCCTGGCCGAGATGCGAGCCGCCTACCCCACGGTGAAGACCGACCGCGACCTCTGTCGGGGACCGGCCCGGCTCTGCCGCTCCTTCGCCCTCGACCGGACCTTCGACGGCGCCGACCTGGTCACCGGCGACCGCGGGATCGTGGTGGCCGACGACGGCACACCGCCGCCCGCTCCTCCGGGGGTGAGCACCCGCATCGGCCTCACGAGCGGCGCCGACCTTACGTGGCGCTTCACCGTCCCCGGCGCCCTCGGATTGTCGAGGCCGACCTGAGCTACCCCACCATTTCGATCGAGAGTGTTGTCGGTCTCGATCTGGCCGAAGATGTGCACGGCCGCCACCCGGGTCTTGAACGCCAGGTTCCCGGAGATGAGTACCGTGGCCCCGAACTCGCTGATGGCCCGGGCGAAGGCCAGCGCCGTTCCCGCGGCGATGGCCGGCATCAGGTTGGGGAGGATGATGCGCCGGAAGACGGTGAGCTTGCTGGCGTCGAGTGATACGGCGGCCTCTTCCATGTCGCGGTCCAGCTCCGACAACACCGGCTGCACCGTGCGCACCACGAACGGGAGGGTGACGAACAGCAGGGCCACGACCACCCCGATTCGCGTGTAGGCCAGCTCGAGATCCGCAAGAAGCCGAAGGCCGAGATCCGCAACCGGGTCGAGGAACTGCTCGGGCTCGTGCACCTCGAGCAGTTCGCCCACCCCTCCCGTCGCAGCTGTCGGGAGGCCAGCGCCAGCGCATGGCCCTGGCGCGGGCCCTGGCCGTCGAGCCCGAGGTGATGCTGCTCGACGAGCCGTTCGGCGCTCTCGACGCCAAGGTGCGCAAGGAGCTGCGCGACTGGCTGCGCCGGCTGCACGTCGAGGTGCACGTGAACACGGTCTTCGTCACCCACGACCAGGAGTGAGGCCATGGAGGTGACCGACGAGATCGTGGTCATCAACGAGGGCAAGGTCGAGCAGGTGGGCACTCCCGACGACCTCTACGACCGTCCCGCCAACGATTTCGTCATGCGCTTCCTCGGGCCGGTGACGATCCTCGGCGACCGACTGGTGCGGCCCCACGACATCGACGTGGTCCACCGCGCGTCGCCGTCCACGGTGAGCGCCCGGGTCGAGCGACTCGTGCGCCTCGGATTCGACGTGCGCGTCGACGCCGTCGACGCCAACGGCCAGAAGCTCTCGGTGCAGCTCACCCGGGCGCAGGCCCATGGCCTGGCCCTCGAGCCCGGCAAGGAGATCTTCCTCCGCCGGGCCGAGCCCGCGGCCGACCAGGACCGCAGCGCCAGCGCCGTCATCGCCTGAACGACGCCGTCGGTCCCGCCGGCGACGTCGGGCCAGCCACAATGGCCCCATGCACATCTCGGCCAAGGCCGACTACGCCCTGCGCGCCCTGCTCACCCTGGCCGCGGAACCCGACGGTGGGGCCATCACCGCGGAGGCGCTGGCCGCCCGGCAGCACCTGCCCGTGAAGTTCCTCGAGAACATCCTGGTCGACCTGCGCCGCCTGGGCATGGTCACCAGCTCACGGGGCACGGGCGGGGGGTACCGGCTCGGCCGGCCCGCCGACTCCATCACCGCGGCCGAGGTCATCCGCTCGCTGGAGGGGCCCCTGGCCGAGGTCCGCGGCCTGAGGCCCGAGGCAGTGGTGTACGAGGGCCCCGCCGTCCACCTCCAGGACGTGTGGGTGGCAGTGCGGGCCGGGTTGCGAGCCGTGCTCGAGAACGTAACCCTGGCCGACATCGCCGCCGGCGAGCTTCCCGACGACATCGCCCGCCTGACCGCCGACCCCGACGCCTGGACCGCCCACTAGTTCTCTGGCGGCGGGCACCCGGTTCCTTCGGAACTCGCCCGCCGCTGTCGGCGGGGGCCCCTGCGGACCGGTGAGCGAGCGGGAGCGAAGTGGACGCGAGACCAGCCGGCCCGCCGACTCCCGTTCGATTCGCGCGATGCCTAGATCCGTCCGAACCCAGACCCGGCGTCCCCTCCGAACTGGTCAGGTTTCGGGGGGCTATAACCCCCCGAAACCTGACCGGAACGGGACACCCGTCCACCAGATAGCGTCGCCGCGGTGCCCGAGCGCCCTGCGTCCGACGTCATGGCCGAGCTGGCGTGGCGGGGGATGGTGTACCAGGTCACCGACGAGGAGCTGGCGACCAGGCTGGCCGCCGAGCGGTTCACCGCCTACTCCGGATTCGACGCCACCGCCGACAGCTTGCACGTCGGACACCTCGTGGGCGTGGTCGCCCTGGCCCGACTCCAGAAGGCAGGGCACCGGCCCATCGCCTTGGTGGGCGGGGGCACCACCCTCATCGGCGACCCCAGCGGCAAGGAGTCGGAGCGGCCCCTGCTGTCGGTCGACGAGATCGCAGCCAACGCCGCCGGCATCCGTCGCCAGCTGGAGAACTTCCTCCACTTCGGAAGCGGCGCGGGTGGGGCCCGGCTGGTCGACAACGCCGATTGGCTCGCCGGCCTGGGGCTCACCGACTTCCTCCGCGACGTGGGCAAGCACTTCACGGTCAACACCATGGCGGCCAAGGAGTCGGTGCGGGCCCGGCTGAACGAGCGCGAGCAGGGCATCTCCTACACCGAGTTCAGCTACATGCTGCTCCAAGCCTACGACTACCTCCACCTCCACGACACCTACGGCTGCCGCCTGCAGGCCGGGGGCAGCGACCAGTGGGGCAACATCACCACCGGCATCGAGCTCATCCGGCGGATGCGGGGCGGCCCGGCCTACGGCCTCACCTGGCCCCTGATCACCAGGGCCGACGGCACCAAGTTCGGCAAGACCGCCTCGGGCGCGGTGTGGCTCGACCCCGCACGCACCAGCCCCTACCAGTTCTTTCAGTTCTGGGTCCGGGTCGACGACCGGGACGTGATCCCGTACCTCAAGCTCCTCGCCGAGCTTGATCCCGAGCAGGTGGCCGAGCTCGAGGCCGAGGTGGCCCAGCACCCCGAGCGGAGGCGGGCCCAACAGGTGCTGGCCCGGGAGCTGACCACCGCCGTCCACGGGCGCGAGGCAGCCGAGGGGGCCATGCGAGCGGCCGGGGCCCTGTTCTCCGGAGAGCTCGACGGCCTCGACGAGGCGACCCTTCTCGACCTCTTCGCCGAGGCCGAGTCGACGCGGCGCGCCCGCCGCGACCTCGCTCCCGGCGTGGGCCTGGTCGACCTGCTCGTCGACACCGGACTGGCGTCCTCGCGCACCACGGCCCGGGCCACCATCTCGGGGGGCGGGGCGTACCTGAACGGACGCCGGGTGACCGACATCGACCGCCAGGTGGGCCCCGACGACCTGCTGGCCGGCCGCTACCTGGTGCTGCGCAAGGGCAAGCGCAGCTATCATCTGGTTCAGTTCGCCTAGGCGAACGCCGGCAGGCTTGCGCCCCGGCAGAGGTTGGCAGAAACGACCAGAAGTGATAAGGTCTCTCCTTGCGCCGGTCGCCGGAGGCCCTCACGGGCAGCCGCTGGTTGGAGCCGACACCGGAACAGGGCTCAGGCCCGGACCGGTCCGAGGAAGTGCGGAGCACGCTCCGCAACCCTCACCTCGAAATGCAGAGTGCACCTTCGTTTCTTCGGAGACGCGGGCCTCGGGCGCGCCTTGAAAACGGAACAGAGAGCCACGGAGACGGGTAGTCGACGCGCTTGCGGGGCGATTGCACAGTTTCCACAAGCCAGTGCGGGCGGTCACCGTGAAACGTGACCGTCATCTGTCAATGAAGTCGGCAATGGGGTTCTAGTCACCCCGGATGCCGGCTCTCCAGATCCATGGACGTCTGCCTCTTCACGGATGCAGGCGGCCTGAAGATCTCGATGGAGAGTTTGATCCTGGCTCAGGACGAACGCTGGCGGCGTGCTTAACACATGCAAGTCGAGCGAGATTCAACCGGTGGCAACACCGGGGAAGATCGAGCGGCGAACGGG
>JBPCJV010000107.1:0-6023 GCA_051004925.1 Acidimicrobiales bacterium
GCCCAGGTCGGTCCACACCCCGGGGAGGTCGTCCTTCTTGACGCCGAGCAGGTCGATGCGCTGGCCACCGGTGATCTTGATCATCGGGACCTGATAGCGGTCGGCGACGTCGGCGATGCGCCGGAGCTGATCGGCCGAGGTGACACCGCCGGAGATGCGGGGCACCACCGAGAACGTGCCGTCGTTCTGCACATTGGCATGGACCCTGTCGTTGATGAAACGGGCGTCGCGCTCGTCCTCGTAGTCGGCGCCCCACACCATCTTCAGCAGCGAGGCCAGACCCGGCTTGCTGGAGGGGTGTTCCACGCCGGCGGCCAGCGCAGCGAAGACCGAGGAGACCGAGCGCAACCCAAGGTCGTTGACCGCCTCCACCAGCTCGGGCTTGGTCAGAGGCACGCCGGGCACGTCCCAGTGGCTCGCCGGGTCGACCTCGACCTGACCGCCGGTAGCCCATTCCACGACGTCGGCAACCAGGGATTTGCAGGACCCGCAACCCATCCCGGCCCGGGTGGCCTCCGTCACCCCCTTGATGCTGGCCGTGCCGCCGGCCACGCACGCCCGGATCGCACCCTTGGTCACACCATTGCAGTTGCAGACCTGCACGTCGTCGGCCATCTCGGCCGTGCTGATCGTGGCTGACGGGCCGCCGAGGTCGAACAGCATGGCCAGGCGATCGTCGGGCAGCGCCGTTCCCCGATCGAACGCCTGAGTCAGGAAGGTGACCCGGGAAAGGTCGCCGAGCAGCGTGGCGCCGACGAGTTTCCCGTCCCGGACGACGATGGTCTTGTAGCGGCCTCGCGTGGCTTCGGACACTCGAATGAACTCGTCGTCGGGCCGCTCCGGCTCCTTCTGCCCCATGACCGCCGCCTCGAGGCCCGCCACCTTCAGCTTGGTGGCCAGCTTGGAGCCACGATAGGCAGCGGACGGATCGGCGCCGGTGATGTGGTCCGCGAGCACCGCCGCCTGCTCCCAAAGGGGCGCCACCAGCCCGTACACCTGGCCCCGATGTTCGACGCACTCGCCCACGGCGTAGATGTCAGCGTCGTCGACCGACCGGAGCTGGTCGTCGACGACGATCCCTCGCTGGATCGCCAGGCCCGCCCCTCGTGCCAGGTCCACGCTCGGCCGGATCCCGGTGGCCACCACCAACAGGTCGGTGTCCAGCATGCTGCCGTCGGAGAACTCGATCCCGGTCACGTGCGTGTCGCCCAGGACTGCGACGGTCTTCTTGTCGAGGTGGACCTGGATGCCGAGTCGCTCCATGCCCGCCTTGAGGATCGCCCCCGCCTCGACGTCAAGCTGCTGGTTCATGATGGTCGCCGCCCGGTGCACGACCTGGACATCGCCAACGTGCTGTTTGAGCCCCCGTGCCGCTTCCAGGCCGAGCAGGCCACCTCCCAGCACGACGACGCGCGTGGCATGGGCCGCGTATGTCTTCATGGCGTTACAATCGTCGATGGTCCGAAAGGCGAAGGCGCCGGCCTTGAGCTTGCCGTCAGCATCGGCGAGGCCGTCGATGGGGGGAAGGAAGGGGCGGCTGCCCGTGGCCAGCAGGAGCTTGTCGTAGGCCACTGCGGTACCGTCGTCGCCAAACACCTTCTTGGCCCACGGGTCCACCTCGTACACCCGTACGCCGGCGTGGAGGGTGATGTCGTTGTTCCGGTACCAGTCGAGGGGGTTGAGGAAGATGTCCTTCGGGTCTTCGGCCCCGGCGAGGACTTCGGAGAGCAGGATGCGGTTGTAGTTGCCATAGGGCTCGTCGCCGAACATCGTGATCTCGAAGCGCTCGGCTCCCTCGCGTCGCAATATCTCCTCGACCGTTCGGGCGCCGGCCATGCCGTTGCCCACCACGACCAGGCGGATCCGGTCCGTGCCGGCCGCCTCGGCGCTGGGCGCATCGCTGGGATCGCAGGTCAGCCAGACCATCAGACCTCCATCAGGCCGAGGTCGACCACGATCCAGCCGCTGGTCGACACCGGAGCGGCCAGCTGCACCTCGACGCAGGTGTCAGACGTCAGGTCTTCGACGATGCGGAGGGACACGTGCACCGAGTCCTTGGCGCCGACGGGAAAGAGTCGCATCGGCACGCCGTCGCGCACGAGCATGACGATGACCAGCTCGTCGGAGCTGTTGCCGGCGCGGAAGTAGACGGCTTGGGCCTCCCAGCCTTGCGGCACGACGTAGGTGAGCGCCAGGTCGATCGGGAAGGGCTTGTCCAGGCCGAGGCCCTTGAAGGGGTGGACGCCCTGCAGGAATCGGGGTCGGGACTCTCTCATGAGTACGTCCTCGCTAGGGCGGGAGCAATGAACGCCGGCTCCAGGCGGGCGGCGCAGACCTTGAACTCCGGCATCTTCGACGTCGGGTCGAGCGCGGGGTTGGTGAGCAGGTTGGCGGAGGCGTCGCCGCCCCAGTGGAAGGGAGCGAACAGCGTGTCGAGCCGGATGGCAGCCGTCAGCCGGGCCGAGACCAGGGCTGAGCCACGCCGGGTCGTGAGCCGCACGGACTGCGCCTCGGCCACGCCGAGCGACCGTGCCGTCTGGGGGTGAACCTCCACGTAGGCGGAGGGCTCGGCCTCGGCGAGGGCGGCCACCCGCCTTGTCTGGGTTCCCGACTGGTAGTGGCGCATCGCCCGACCGGTCGTGAGCCACAAGGGGAACTCGTCGTCGGGCTCCTCGGCCGGCGGTCGGTAGGTCACAGGGGAGAAACGGGCCCGCCCATCGGCGGTGGCGAAGCCGTCGAGGAACAGTCGGGGTGTGCCCGGGTGCGACTCATCGGGACACGGCCAGAAGAGGCCGTCCTCGGCCACGATGCGCTCCCAGGTGATGCCGCCGTAATCGGCCACGCCGCCGGCGCTGGCCCGGCGCAGCTCGTCGAAGACCGCCCGGGCGCCCCCGACGAAGCCCGCCGAGCATCCAAGGCGACGGGCGAGGGCGTTCAACGTGGCGATGTCAGTTTGGACGCCGGTAGGAGGCGGCTTGGCGGCGGTCCGCAGGATCACCCGGCCCTCGAGGTTGGTGACGGTGCCATCCTCCTCCGCCCATTGGGCTGAGGGCAGCACCACATGCGCACGACGAGCCGTCTCGGACAGGAAGAAGTCGGAGACGCACAGGAAGTCGAGGGCGTCCAGACGCTCCCGGACATGGCCGACGGAGGGGGCCGAGACGGCGGGGTTGGAACCCATCACGAGCAGTGCTCGGACCCCGTCGTCGGTGCCCATGGTGTCGAGCAGCTCGTACGCCGAGCGTCCGGGACCGGGAAGATCCGAGGCCGGCACTCCCCAGACAGCGGCCACGTGGGCGCGGGCGGCGGGATCATCGATGCGCCGGTACCCGGGGAGCTGGTCGGCCTTGAGCCCGTGCTCGCGGCCCCCTTGGCCGTTCCCCTGTCCGGTCAGCGTGCTGAAGCCGGCGAAGGGTCTCCCAGCTTGGCCCAGGGCGAGCGCCAGGTTGATCCATGCCCGGGTGGTGTCGGTGCCCTTGCTCTGCTGCTCGGGGCCACGGCCGGACAGGATCACGGCCGACACCGGCCGGGCCAGGGCACGGACCGCGGCGCGCATCTGCGCCACGGGGACCCCCGTGAGCCGTTCGACCCGGTCGGGCCAGTACGACTCCACCACCCTGCGCACATCAGCGAAGCCTGAGGTACGGGCGGCGACGAAGTCCGAGTCGACCAAGCCGTCCCTGATTGCGATGTGCAGCATTCCGTTGGCCAGGGCCAGGTCGCTGCCCGGCCGGACCTGCAGGTGCAGGGAAGCCCCCTCCGCAGTCGGCGTCCACCGCGGGTCGACGACCACGAGTATCCCGCCCCGTCGTTGCTGCTCGGCGAAGTGCTGCATTGCCGGAGGCATCGTCTCGGCCACGTTCGTGCCGACGAGCAGAATAGTGTCAGCGCCAGCGATGTCCACCAAGGGGAAGGGCATGCCCCTGTCCATCCCGAACGCCTGTATCGAAGCGGTTGCGGCCGACGACATACAGAAGCGGCCGTTGTAGTCGACGTTGGCGGTACCGAGGGCCACCCTGGCGAACTTGCCCAGGAGGTAGGCCTTTTCGTTGGTGAGACCACCGCCGCCGAAGACACCCACGGCGTCGCGGCCGTAGCGCTCCTGGCAGCGCATGAACTCGACAGCAACCCGGTCGAGAGCGTCGTCCCAGGAGCACGCCTGCAGCTCGTCGCATGCCGCTGCTCGCATCAAAGGCGTCGTGAGGCGTTCGGGGTGGTTGAGCAGCTCGCCAGCGGTCCAGCCTTTGACGCACAGACCGCCGTTGTTGGTCGGGAACTGGCGACCGGAGATTTCGACGCCGACGTTACCGACAGCCACATCCATGCCGCACTGCAACGAGCAGTACGGGCAGTGCGTGGCCGTCGATCGCTGTGAGGGGGACGGCCCGGACCCGGTCGGGGGCATCGGGCCAGGAGGATCGACCGCACCCAACGCCTTGGCCCTCCCCATCGCCCGATCCTTGCTGAGGCGGATTTCGGAGGAGTGCCGGGGAGATGAACCGAACTCGACGGTTCGCTCACCCGAATCTGAACGGGGTCTGTGGGGGGAGGGGGTGGGGGCGCCGGCCGCTCACACGAGTCGGAAACTCGGGCCGGTCAGCCGCATCGTCACCAAGGCCACGACGGGCGTGCGCGACCGGCGATCTGACCTCGATGACAATCTGCCGGCCAGCCTGGCCAAGCTGAAGGAGGTTGCCGAAGGCTGAGTCAGGTGGTGTCTCCGTTTTCCGGACGGCTGGTAGTCGCGGGCATGCGCCCGCAGCCGGCAGTTCCGGATGCTGTGCCACCACTTGGGCTGCCGTCAACCAGCCGGCGTTACCGAGCGCCCGGCTCGTGCTGTTACACGGGTGATCCGGGGTCCCTGGGCACCGGCATTCAACCACAGGCGGGTCGGGTGGGCCGGGGCATCGGGGCCTAGCCACCGATGAGTATCACCGGACACCGCCCACGTAGAAGCGCCGCGCGCCCCACGTCGTCCGCGTCTCGGCGCCCTCAGCCCTCCACCCGCGGCGACGGCATCTCATCCGAAGGCACATAGGCGCCAATGCCGTGCACCCGCCAGCCGCCGAGGCGGAGGGAGTCGGGTAGCTCCGGCCGGCGTTGAAGGGTAACGATGATTGCGTCCTCGAGGAGCACGTGGCCTGTCGCCTTGATGGTGTCGCCGGGGTCCGGCGGGAGCTTTACGTAGGCCAGGTTCGGCGACGGGTAGTCGACTCGGGTGGCGATACCGCGGTCTCGCGCCATGTTGCGAACCGCCGGGATGTCCTTCGCCCAAGCCGCGCGGGATTCCGGGGTAACGATGTAGGGGAGCACTTCCACGGCGTTGTCTTCCTCCAGCGCTTCCAAAAAGGCCGCGACGGTCTGGAGCACATTGGCGTGACCTTCGACCTGCGCCTGGCTCCACGCCACACTTTCATCGCCGGTAACCAGTGCGTGTCCCCACGGATGGTGATAGATGATTGCCTCGACGGCGTCTCGTGGTGATCGTACGTCCAAGCCGGGCCGATCGACTTCAAGAAGGTCTCTATCGCCACTTACGAGGAAGGTGGCGTCCGTCGCCTCTGCAAGCGCCACGAGGTAATCGTCGTCTGGGTCTCGGCATACTGGTATGCGGCCGTACTCGACCGGGTCATCGACCCGCTCAGCGATGGTCGCCACTGCCTCCAGGAAATTGTCGGCTTCCTCGGGGGTGATGTAACGCCGGATCTTGTCCCGCCCCAATACGTCCCGCAGTTCGGTCAACAGTTGCGGAGAGATCAATAAGGTCAGCCGACCCTCCACAGCGAAGTCAAGAAGCTGGGCGGGCGCACCTCTGCCACTTATCGCTGCCGAGACAAACACCCCCGCGTCGACGACGACCCGCGGCGCTCCGGTACGTCCGGTCGTCACCGAGCGGAGTCGTCGGGCGTTACGTCGGGTGGCGCGTGCCGGCGGACGGCTCTCGCCATCTTCAACTCGTTGTACGCGAACTCGGCTGCGTCGTCCTCGCTGAGGCTGCTTCGGTCGCGCACCCGCGTGAGCAC
>JBPCJV010000108.1:0-3495 GCA_051004925.1 Acidimicrobiales bacterium
GTCGGCGCCGTTTTCCTTCCACGGGGAGTCTGCCGCCCCCGACTCCTTCTGGTTGAGGCCGTAGGTGCGGGCGGCGATGGCCTGGGCCCGCAGGGCCTCGGCCGGCCACGACGAGGGGACCTCGGAGATGCCCTTGACGTAGTCCTCGACGCCGACCTCGTTGATGACGGCCAGGCCGCCGGAGCCCGGCACCACCTCGATGGTGCCCCGGTACGCCCCCATGCCCTCGACCGTCAGATGACCGCCGCCCGGCTCGATCGGTTCGAAGCGGACCCGGTCGACCACCCAGTCGCTCGGTTCGTCGGCCGCCACCGCCGAGGTTGCGGCACCGACCGACGTGAGCAGCAGCGCCGTCAACAGCGCGCACGAGCGGGCATGACTACGGGTGCGCACGGGTGAAAACGCTACCGGCCAGGACCACGACCCCGTACGCGAAGGCCCACGGCCCCGGAGGCCGAGAAGTTCCCGGCCGCCAGCGGCCCGCCCTCTGTCGCGTCCCGGTCGATGCCGGCCATCGATCAGGCCAGCACCCGCTGGGCCTCCGCCAGCACCCGGGGGTCGCGCCAGTAGCTCGAGTGCGCGCTCACGACGTCGGCCAGCTGGTCGGGCAGGCCGCTCAACGTGAGGCGGTGGTCCTCGACGGGCACGGGACCGTTCGGTCCGGGCAACTGCAGGACGCGGCCCATCACGAACGCCAGCGGGTCGATCTGGTGCCAGACGTTGACCCACCGCTCCACCGCCCCGGTGAACAGCAGTGGCGGCGTCGGCGGCGTGGACCCCTCGGCCGTGCGCAGGCCGTGGAGCTCGGCCATCAGGGAGATCTGCGTCCCGAAGGTGAACAGTCGGCGCACGCGGCGCTCCCCGGGCGGTGTGCCCGGTGTGCCGTCGTCGCGCTCGACGGGCGCGCCCAGCAGCCACTCGGCCACGACCATCCCGCCGAGGGAGTGGGCCACGAGGTCCACCTCGGCTCCCCCAGCGCGAGCGGCGCCATAGGCGGCGTCGAGGCGTCCGCGGATGCGGGCGCCCGAGCTCCCGTACTGGAGCACGTCGCCGAGGGTGCGGGCGGCCATCTCGCTCATCGCCGACTCCCCGCCGCGCAGCAACTTCTGCAGGTTCTCGCTCACCGCATCACCCAGCTTGTCGTTGAACGCCTCCGTGACCCCCTTGAGGGCGTCGCCCAGACTGTCGCCCAGGCCTCGCTGGGTCTCGGACGTACCCGACGGAGGCCACGCCACCACCACCTGGGCCAGCACGTCGGCGACCTCGGTGGTGAGCGCCGAGGGCGCGCTGACCCGCACCTCCTCCAGGGCCCGGCGCACGGTGGCCTCGGCATCGGCCGGCACCGGCTGGCTGGTGATGGCCGACACCCGGGCGATGGTCGCCTGGGCGATGGCCTCGGCCTCGGTTTCTGCCTCCGGTGCTTGGGTCGGTTTCTTCGCCGACCTCTGTGCGCCGGCGGCGGAGGGCAGATCGTTGGTGTCGTCGGCCACCGGGACCGACTGGAGCGTGGACGCCTGCGAGGCCAGGTCGCCCCAGTACACCGGCCTGACCTGGCCAGGCTCGGGCCGCCCGATGCCGGCGGCGAACTCGGACACCGACCTGGCGAAGGTCTCCTCGCTGCGGTTGGCGACTCCATGGATGGCAAGGACCACGTTTTCACCGGGCACGGGTGCACCTCCGGGCGACTGCGTCGGGTGTGATTCCGGTAGCGTCCCGCGAGAGCCTACGAGAGTGAGTGGTGGGGAGCTTCCAGGTCCGGGGGACGAATGCGGCGGCGCTGTTCACGCTCCGAGTGCATCGGGGCGAGGGCATGGCCCTGCTCGCCATGAACTGGAAGCGCGGCGAGCCCCCCGACGACTTCGTGGGTTTCGCCATCGAGTACCGCGAGCCGGGCGGCGAGAAGTTCTTCCCCGTGCGGAACCGTCTCTCGTTCCCCGCCGTCGACGGGGACGACGATGCCGACGTCCGGTCGTCGCTTCGCTCCCCGATCCAGAAGTTCCGCTGGGTCCACTTTCCCTTCCGGGCGGACATGCCGGGCGCGTTTACCTATCGAGTCACGCCTGTCTTCATGGACGACCACGACGTGCTGCGCGCCGGAGAGGCGCAGACGATCGACATCGAGCTGCGCCGGGAGACGTATCCGGGCAAGCTCAACGTCACCTTCACCCGCGGGTTCGTGTCGTCGCAGGCGTTCGTCGACCGCTTCGAGAAGAACGGCGAGATCTCGACGCTGCTCCCCGACGAGGCTGAGGACGGGCTCCGCTTTCAACCGACACACCCCGACACCGAGGAGGCCCTGTCGTGGATGGGGTTCGAGGCCCGGGGTGCGGTCCTGGAGGTTCTCGATCAGGCCATCGCCCACGCCGACGCCAAGGTGTCCGTCGTCGCGTATGACCTCAGTGAACCCGACGTCGTCGGCCGTCTCGAGCAGCTCGGCGATCGTCTGAGGATCATCATCGACGATTCGGGTGAGGAGCACGGCGGAAAGCACTCGGGCGAGACACAGGCCGCGGCCCGCCTGGAGGCGAGCGCGGGAAAGGACAACGTCAAGCGCCAGCACATGGGCGCCCTCCAGCACAACAAGACGATCGTGGTGAGCGGCACCCGGCTCCACAAGGCCATCTGTGGCTCCACCAACTACAGCTGGCGCGGGTTCTTCGTGCAGAACAACAACGCGGTGATCCTGAGCGGCAAGGCGGCGACCAAGCCCTTTCTCGCCGCCTTCGAGCAGTACTGGGAGACCAACTCCCCCTCGGTGTTCGGCACGTCGCCCGCCGCGCAGTGGGCTGACCTCGGCCTGCGCGGGATCGACGCCAAGGTGGCGTTCTCCCCTCATTCGTCGGCAAACGCGCTCCTGAACGAGGTGGCGAGCGACATGGAGGCGAACACGACGTCGAGCCTGCTGTACTCGCTGGCGTTCCTGGCCCAGACGAAGGGGTCCGTCAGGGAGGCCGTCACGAAGCTCACCGAGCGCGACGACATCTTCGTGTTCGGCATGGCCGACAAGAAGGTGGGCGGCATCGACCTGCAGACGCCTGACGGGAACCGTGCGCCCGTGAACCCCGCCCGGCTCGGGGAGAACGCGCCTGAACCGTTCAAGTCGGAACCGTCCGGGGGATCCGGCATCCGACTGCACCACAAGTTCGTCGTCATCGACTTCGACCAGCCGACCGGGCGCGTGTACCTCGGCTCCTACAACTTCTCCCGTCCCGCCGACCGCGACAACGGGGAGAACCTGCTGCTGATCAGGGACCAGCGGATCGCGGTCGCGTACATGATCGAGGCCCTCCGCCTCTTCGACCATTATCAGTTCCGTGTCAAGCAGAGCACGGCGAAGAAGGCCGGCGGGTCACTGGGCCTGCGACGGCCGCCACGAGCGGCGGGCGAGGTGCCGTGGTGGAAGAAGGACTACACCGAGCCCACGAGGATCCGCGATCGCCTGCTGTTCGGCTGAGGTGAACAACCCGAGAGTGGACAGGATGGCCCGCCTCGAAC
>JBPCJV010000109.1:0-14887 GCA_051004925.1 Acidimicrobiales bacterium
AGGTGATGACGAAACTCAGCCACATCGTCGGTCTGGCCAGCCTGGCCACCCTGGTCGTCTGCCTGGCGGTGGTCCTCACCGGCGGTCACCCCGACGCCATCCTTCGCGACATCGGCGACCTCTACCACCGCGTCGCCTCCTGACCAGGCGACGAAGCGGCCCGGGGCAGCCGCGGGTCTAGGGTGGCCCGGTGGCGGATCAGGCGCGATTCACCGAACTGGCGATGGAGCACATGCCCTCGCTCTACACGGCCGCCCTGCGCATGACCCGCAACCCAGCCGACGCCGAGGACCTGGTGCAGGAGACCTACCTCAAGGCGTACCGGGCCTTCGGCACCTTCCAGGAGGGCACCAACGTCAAGGCCTGGCTCTACCGCATCCTCACCAACACCTACATCAACTCCTACCGGGCCAAGAAGCGCCGGCCCGAGGAGACCGACATCGACGACGTGGAGAACCTCTACCTCTACCGCCGGCTCGGCGGGCTGGAAGGCGCGGCGTCGGGCCGCAGTGCCGAGGACGAGGTGCTCGACCACTTCACCGAGACCGACGTGAAGGAGGCCATCGAGGCGCTTCCCGAGCAGTTCCGGATGGCCGTTCTCCTCGGTGACGTCGAGGGTTTCTCCTACAAGGAGATCGCCAGCATCCTCGACGTTCCCATCGGCACAGTGATGAGTCGCCTCCACCGCGGAAGAAGAGCGCTCCAAAAACAGTTGTACGACTTCGGACGCCAACGTGGATTGGTTTCCGAGGATCTCGCACCGTGAGGACACCGCATGGGTAGCCACTGCACCGAGGCCGCAGCGCTGCTCTACCACTACATCGACGGTGAGCTGACCGAGGAGCGCCGGGTGCTGATCTCGTCGCACCTCGACGACTGCCCGCCCTGTCTCGACGCCTTCGACTTCGAGGCCGAGCTGCGGGTCGTCGTGGCCCAGCGGTGCCGCGACCGGGTGCCCGAGGAGCTGCGCCAGCGGGTCTACAAGGCTCTCCAGCAGCTCCAGGAGTAACCGGGCCCGCCGGCCCGGGCGGCGGAGCCGCCCAAGAGGCAGTGATCGCCGGGTTCCAGGAATAGCCGACTCTCACCATCGGTTAGTCCGGATATGTCAGAGGCATCCGTTGGAGCCCACCCGATCTCCGGCAACGACCGCCCGTCCAAGGCGTACACGGCGGGGCGTGTCTGTCGCCACAGTGGCTGTGGGACCCGACTCTCGATCTACAACGACGGCATCTTCTGCTACCGGCACGAGCCGATGACGGTTCCCCGGGTCAGGGGCAAGAAGATCGCCTAGCTCCACGTTGCGCGTGGGCCGACCCGAGCGAGGCTCCGGCTGCGCACAGCGGGCGAACGAGGCCGCCTGGACTGAGGTGAGGTAAGGCGGCCCTCGCGCCTAGGATCGTCGGGTGGACATTCTCCTGGTCGCCTTCGGCAAGCCATGGACCTACTGGCTGGCCCCTGTCGTCACCCTCGTCGCCGTGCTCGGCGTGCTCAGCTTCTTCGTCCGGTACCTGGTGAAGGTGACTGCCGCCAAATACCCGAAGCAGTAGCGCGCATGTCCACCACCCATCCCCGTGAGCCCGTGGCGTGGGACGTGGCCGAGCGGGTGGCGGCCCGGGTGGCCCGGAAGGAACCTCTCGCCGAGTCCTACCTGTACGACTCGCTGGCCCCCGACTTCGCCGAGTTCACGGCCGAGGCCGAGGAGCTGGTCGCCCAGGAGACGGGGCTGCGGTCACTGTCCGGGCCGGCCCGCGCGAGGGTCACCGACCGGCAGGGCTGGGTGCACGCCAACCTCAAATCGTTCCGCCGCATGCTGCGCCCCCTCACCGACCGCCTCGGCGACCGCATGGGCACGGGCCGCATGGCCGACGCCGGACGCTCGGTGGCCGGCGCCGAGGTCGGCGCCCTCCTGGGGTGGATGTCGACCAGGGTGCTGGGACAGTACGACCTGTTGATCATCGAGAACGAGGAGCCCGACGACCAGGACATCGTCTACTACGTCGGCCCCAACGTGCTCGCCCTGGAGAAGCGCTACGCCTTCCCGCCCCGGGAGTTCCGCCTCTGGCTGGCCCTCCACGAGGTCACCCACCGGGCGCAGTTCACCGGCATCCCCTGGATGCGGCCGCACTTCCTCTCGTTGCTCGACAGCAGCCTGTCGGCCTTCGACCCCGACCCGAAGCGGTTCGTGGAGGCGCTCCGCCGAGCGGTCGACGCCGCCCGGGCCGGCCACAACCCCCTCGATGAGGGCGGGTTGGTGACGCTGCTGGCCGGGCCCGAGCAGCGGGCCGTCCTCCAGCGCATCCAGGGCCTGATGAGCCTGCTCGAGGGCCACGGCGACCTGGTGATGGGCCGGGCTGGGGCCGGCCGGATCCCCAGCGCCGAACGCTTCCACACCGTGCTGCACGAGCGCCGCCAGGCCGGCGGTGCCGCCCGCCTCATCCAGCGCCTCATCGGCCTGGAGGCCAAGCTCCGCCAGTACAAGGAGGGCGAGGAGTTCCTCGAAGCGGTCGAGCAGTCGCCGGTCGCGTCGGTGGAGCTCCTGTGGCGCGGCCCCGAGTGGATCCCTACCCTTTCCGAGATCAAGGCGCCCGAGCTGTGGTTGTCGAGAGTGGCGTCGGCGGAATCCGCAGCCAGCTGACCGCCTCCCACCTGGGGCTGCTGGCCCGCTGCACGTTCCCCGCGCCCTCCACGCCGGTGACCTGCGCCGTCTCGGGGGGTGCCGACTCCCTGGCCCTGCTCGTGCTGGCCGCCGCCGCGGGCTGTCCCGTCACTGCCGTGCACGTGGACCACGGCCTGCGGCCGGGGTCGGCGGCCGAGGCCGACGTGGTCGCCCGCGTCGCCGAGGGCCTCGGGGCCGCCTTCCGGGCCGAGCGGGTGACGGTCGCCCCCGGCCCCAACCTCGAGGCCCGGGCCCGGGCCGCCCGCTACGAGGTCCTGCCGACCGACGTGCTCACCGGCCACACGGCCGACGACCAGGCCGAGACCGTGCTGCTCAACCTCCTGCGCGGCGCCGGCCTCGACGGGATCGCCGGCATGAGCCCCGCCGGCCACCCCATCCTCGGGCTGCGCCGGGCCGAGACCCACGCCCTGGTGGCGGCCTGCGGCCTCACGCCGGTCGACGACCCTTCCAATGCCGATCCGGCGTTCCGGCGCAACCGGGTCCGGGCCGAGGTCCTGCCCCTCCTCGACTCGGTGGCCGAGCGCGACGTGGCCGCCGTGCTGGCCCGCCAGGCCCGGCTCCTGCGCGACGAGGCCGAGCTCCTCGACGACCTGGCCGCCCACCTCGACCCCACCGACGCCGCCGCCCTGGCCGGCGCGCCGGTGGCCCTCGCCCGCCGGGCCGTGCGCGGCTGGTTGACCGCCGGCTGCGACCACCCCCCGCCGGCGTCGGCCGTCGACCGGGTCCTCGACGTCGCCGCCGGAAGGTGCACGGGCACCGAGGTCGGCGCCGGGCGACGCGTGCGACGGACCGCCGGCCGACTGCGCCTCGAAGCCAGCTGATGCCCGAGCGGCCCTCTGAGCGGGGTTACGACACCCCCCGACGGCGTGGTCTACCGTCGCGCCGTGCTCTCCGCCCCCGACGACGGCGTCGGGCCCGTCGTCATCACCCAGGAGCGACTGAACGAGCGCATCTCGGCTCTGGGGGCGCAGATCACCGCCGACTACGCCGGGAAGGCGCCCCTGCTCGTCGGTGTGCTGAAGGGGGCCTTCGTGTTCATGAGCGACCTGGCCCGGGCCATCGACCTTCCCGTGGAGTTCGACTTCATGGCCGTCTCGTCCTACGGCAGCGCCACCAAGACCAGCGGCGTGGTGCGCATCGTGAAGGACCTCGACCTCGATCTCGGCGGCCGCGACGTCATCATCGTCGAGGACATCGTCCACAGTGGCCTCACCCTCTCCTACCTGCGCAAGAACCTCCGGGCCCGCCACCCCGCCTCCCTCGAGGTGTGCGCCCTGCTCCTGCGCGACGGCGTGCAGACCCACGACCCCGACCTGCGGTACGTCGGGTTCCGCATCCCGCCCGACTTCGTGATCGGCTACGGCCTCGACGTGGGCGAGCGCTACCGCAACCTCCCGTGCGTCCACGTGTACGCCGGCCCGCCGGCCGAGAGGCAGTGACCGGCCCGCCGGCCGAGAGGCAGTGACTGGCCCGCCGGCCGAGAGGCAGTGACAGCCTGAGGCTGACGACCAGTAAGGCGCCCGGTACCCTGAAGGGCACTGTGACCAAGCTCGTCCGCCGGCCCGTCGTCTACATCCTCGTCGCCCTCGTCGCCATCCTGGTCATCGGCGGCTTCTTCCGGAAGGGCGTGGACGCCACCAAGCTCCGGCTCGACCAGTTCGAGCAGAAGCTGAAGGAAGACCAGGTGCGAACGGCCACCATCGCCGACCGCTCCGGCAGCATCAAGGGGAAGTTGACCGACGGCAAGTCCTACGAGGTCAACTACGTCAAGGACGACGCCCCCAAGGTCGTCGACCAGGTCCGGGCCGCAGGCGTCGAGGTCAAGGTCGACCACCAGACCGACCCGCTCTGGTGGACCCTCGTGCAAACCCTCCTGCCCTTCCTGCTGCTCATCGGGGCCTTCCTGTTCGTCATGAACACCATGCAGGGGGGCGGCAGCCGGGTGATGCAGTTCGGCAAGGCCAAGACCAAGACGGTCAACAAGGACCAGCCCAAGGTCACCTTCGCCGACGTGGCCGGGGCCGACGAGGCCGTGGAGGAGCTCCAGGAGATCAAGGAGTTCCTCGAAGCGCCGGCCAAGTTCCAGGCCATGGGGGCCAAGATCCCCAAGGGCGTGCTCCTCTTCGGGCCTCCCGGCACGGGCAAGACCCTGCTGGCCCGGGCCGTGGCCGGCGAGGCGGGCGTCCCGTTCTTCTCCATCTCCGGGTCCGACTTCGTGGAGATGTTCGTCGGGGTCGGCGCCAGCCGGGTGCGTGACCTGTTCACCCAGGCCAAGTCCAGCGCCCCCGCCATCGTGTTCTTCGACGAGATCGACGCCTTGGGCCGCCACCGCGGTGCGGGCATGGGCGGCGGCCACGACGAGCGGGAGCAGACCCTCAACCAGCTCCTGGTGGAGATGGACGGCTTCGACACCACCGCCGGGGTCATCCTCATCGCCGCCACCAACCGCCCCGACATCCTCGACCCGGCCCTCCTGCGTCCCGGGCGCTTCGACCGCCAGATCGTGGTCGACCGCCCCGACCTCGAGGGGCGGCGGGCCATCCTCAACGTCCACGCCAAGGGCAAGCCCCTGGCCAAGGGCGTCGACGTCGGCGTCCTGGCCCGGCGCACTCCCGGGTTCACCGGCGCCGACCTGGCCAACCTGATGAACGAGTCGGCCCTACTCACCGCCCGGCGGGGCTTCGACGAGATCGGCATGCCCCAGCTGGAAGAGGCCATCGACCGGGTAATCGCCGGGCCGGAGCGCAAATCCCGCCTGATCTCCGACGAGGAGAAGCGGGTCATCGCCTACCACGAGGGGGGCCACGCCCTGGTGGGCCACGCCCTGCCCCACGCGGATCCCATCCACAAGATCTCGATCATCGCCCGCGGGCGGGCCCTGGGCTGGACGCTCGCCCTGCCCACCGAGGACAAGTACCTGGTGAGCCGGTCGCAGCTCCGCGACCAGCTGGCCATGCTGCTCGGCGGGCGCACGGCCGAGGAGCTCATCTTCCTCGATCCCACCACCGGCGCCCAGAACGACATCGAGAAGGCCACGGAGATTGCCCGGGCCATGGTCACCGAGTACGGCATGAGCGACGCCATCGGCCCGCAGGCACTGGGGCAGAAGAACGGCGAGGTGTTCCTCGGTCGTGACTTCGGCCACCAGCCCAACTACTCCGACGCGGTGGCGGGCCACATCGACGCCGAGATCCGCCGGCTCATCGAGGACGCCCACGACCAGGCCCGCGACGTGCTGGTCACCTACCGCGCCACCCTCGACCGCCTGGCCGACGCCCTCATCGAGAAGGAGACCCTCGACACGCCCGAGGTCATGGAAATCTTCGCCGACGTCCCGCGCGGCGGTGCCCGGCCGGCCCCCGGCGCCGGCGCCACCCCCCGCCGGGTGCGCCCCCTTTCCACACCCTGATCGGGGCAACCACGTGCCTGTCGACCGCCCCCGGCTGACCAGGGCCGTCCGCGAGATCCTCGAGGCCATCGGCGAGGACCCCGACCGCGAGGGCCTGGTGCGCACCCCCGAGCGGGTGGCGGACATGTACGCCGAGCTGTTCGCCGGCCTCGACGACCCGTCGGGAGAGCACCTGTCGGTGACCTTCGCCGCCGACCACGACGAAATGGTGATGGTGAAGGACATCCCCCTCGCCTCCATGTGCGAGCACCACCTCGTCCCCTTCGTGGGCCAGGCTCACGTGGCCTACATCCCCGCCGACGACGGTCGCATCACCGGCCTGTCCAAGCTCGTGCGCCTGGTGGGCTCCTTCGCCCGGCGCCCACAGGTGCAGGAGCGCCTGACCAGTCAGATCGCCGACGAGGTGGTGGAAAGCCTCAAGCCCCGCGGCGTGCTGGTGGTCGTGGAGGCCGAGCACCTCTGCATGACCATGCGGGGCGTGCGGGCGCCGGGCACGAGGGCCATCACCTCGGCCGTGCGCGGCCAGTTCCTGGAGCCGGCCACCCGGGCCGAGGGCATGGACTTCATCCGCGGCAGACGCTGATCTCTGGTCGCCGCCCGGGCATCAGCTGGGGATCATCGCCCCACCCGGTCGGCCACCTCGTGAGAACGCGTACTCGGTGCTCACGACGCCGTCCGTCCTAAATGCGCTGCTCGCTCAGCCGGCGCAGTCGATGACGGGTCGATGGGTCGCACGCTCGCCGATCTCGGCGCGGCACAGAGCAGGCGGCATCGCCCGGCCACCGGCGGAGAGGATCTGAGCGACGGGCTGATGGACCGCCGGCCTGTCCGGCTCTACAGTCCGTCGAGATGGGCTCCTACCTGCGGTGCTGGAGCCGCTCGATCTCGGCGTCGATGGCGCTGAACTCGTTCTCCAAGCGGGCGCGGGCGTCGGTCCCGGGCCGGGCCGGAGGGCCCGCCCACAACCGGCCCAGCACCATCAACACCACAGCGACGATCGAGGCCCAGATCAGCAACGCCCACAGGATCGACAGCACGACCGAAGGTTACCTGCCCAGAGATCCTCGATGACGCAGGAACCGACGCCCCCGCTTCCCGACAAACCCACCCGGGCGGAGCGGCGAGCCGAACGGCGGCGTCTCCGGCAGCTCCGGATGCGCCGTCGACGGCTGTCCAAGGCCCGGAGCAAAGGTGACTTCAAGGGGAGGAAGGGAAAGTAGTGACAGGCCGGGCCGTGCGATCCATCTTGGTCAAGCGGACGAACCCGCGCTGGGTCGACTGGTACGGGTATTGGTGGGTCGAGGTCGGCGACGAGAGCTACGGCTGGTGGCCGGACCGCCGGCCCCTCGGTGTGGTCGCTGCCCTGACAGGCGTCCCGGGCCGGCTCAACGGGATCGGGGTGTGTCCTGGTGGCTCCCCCAGCCGCGACCCGCGCCATGGTGAGCTGGCCGACCACGCGTTCCATCCTGTGGTCGTCGATGAACGCAGCGACGACGAGGTCGCAACGGTCATCCGAGAGTTCGCCGCCCGTCACCGAGGCGAATGGCGGTGGTCTCCGGGACGACTGAGTAGCAACTGCCGGACCTTCCAGGAAGCCCTCCTCAGCGCAGCCGGCCTGTCGGAACCGCCCGGGTACGGGCACACCCACGGTGCCTGTCCGCTCCTGGCGCCTGCACGACGTCTTGTTGGCCGCCCGGCGAAACCTCCGGGCCGACCCCAGCGCGTTTATCGCCCCCGCCTCCCGCGCCGGTCGCTGGGGTCTTCTCGCTCAGTGTGAGAACCGGACGACAGGAAGGTGCCGATCGAGCACGCGGGCAACCACCAGGTCCGCTCACCAAATAGGCCCATGATGGCGGGAACGAGCATCATCCGAATCACCGTGGCGTCGAGAAGGACCGCAAGCGCAAGGGCGACCCCGAGTTCTGAAAGGGGCTGGTGTGCGGAGGGATGCTCGAGTCACCCGGCTTCAAGGTCATCGAGGGCAGCCTGTATGGCCCTGGGCCTTGAACGCTTCCTTCACTCGGGGCACAACCTGGTCGTAAGGCAGTTCCAAGGTGATGGTCATCGCGTAGTCCATGGCGTCTCCTGGTTCTCGGTTGGGTAGTGGGCGTTGTTCCAGGCGGCCATGCCGCCCAGCACATTGACGACCGTGCGGCCGTGGGCGGCCAGCAGGCTGGAGGCAACGCTGGAGCGGTAACCGGAGCCGCACACCGTGGCCACCACCGCAGCGTCGGGGACGTCGTCGAGGTGCGCCGGCAGATCCGCGCCGGTGACGAACGAGGCCCCGGGGATGTGCCCGGCTGCCCACTCCGCCGGTTGGCGCACGTCGAGCACCCCGACCTCGCCGGCGTCGAGTCGCGACCGCAGCTCGTGCACGGTGATCTGGGGAATGGCCTCCAGGGGTCGGGCGGCGGTGCGCCAGGCCATCATCCCGCCGGCCAACCAGCCGACGGGCAGGTCGTAGCCGATCCTTAACAACTGCCACGTCGCCTCCCACAAGTCACCTGGGCGGTCGAGTACCAACAGAACCCTGGCCCCGTCGGGGACCACGGTGCCGGCCCAGGTGGCGAACGACGAGCTGAGCCCGACATTGAGGGCTCCCGGGATGTGGGCGGCACCGAAAGCCTCGGCGCTGCGGGCGTCGAGAACGACGGCGCCGTCGGCCTGGGCTTCGGCGAACGCATCGGGAGCCAGGGCCGGCGGTTCGCCGAGGACGCCGAGGAGGCCGACGCCGCCCAGGTTCTGGCCCCGCATCCGCTTCCAGTACGGCGGCACCGCAGGCAGGTTGTCGAGGCGGATGCACTCCGACACGAACCCGTCGGCCGAGTCCACCCTGGACAGCACGGCGTTGGTTCGCCGCTCGTAGCCCACGGTGGTCGACAGCCGCGATCCGATGTTGCCGCCGCACAAGCTGCCCGACACGTGGGTGGGGAAGACTTCGACGTGGTCGGGCAGGGCCAGGATCGTGTCCTGGATCGTTCGGCAGAATTCCTTGGCCGAGCGTTGGGCGTCTTCGCGAGAGCCCAACAAGTCGGGTCTGGCCAGGTCGCCCACCAACAGCGCCCCACCCGACAGAAGCAGCGCGGGATCGTCGCCGGCAGAGCGGTCACTCACCAGCAGGCTCACGTGTTCGGGGGTGTGCCCCGGCGTGTGGAGAACCTCGAGTACCACCTCGCCCATCTCGATCCGCTCGCCGTGGCGAACCGGGCGATGGTCGTAACCCAGGTCTGCCTCGGCCGACCCCAACACCGTGATCGGCTGGCGGGCGGTCAGCTCGGCCAGGCCGGACAGGTAGTCGTTGTGGCCATGGGTGTCGATCCCGTAGCGGATCCGCATGCCCTGAGACCGGGCGACGGCGAAGTACTCCCCGACGTCGCGTTGGGGATCGAGGACCAGGGCCTCTCCGGTGTGCTCGGAGCCGACCAGGTAGGACGCGTGGCCGAGGCCCTCGAGGTAGAACTGCTTGAAGAACATGGCGGGGGTCTTCCTGTCAGGTGAGGATCTGGCGGGCGGTGAAATAGACGGCGAAGCCGATGAGCAGGACGCCGAAGCCTTTACGGAGCCGGTCGGCGTGCAGACGTGTGACCAGGTGGGACCCGGCGATGGCCCCGGGGATGGCGCCGGCGGCGAAGGCTGTGGCCAATGGCCAGTCCACGTGGCCGAGCGCCCAGTGGGTCGCCAAGGTGGGGAGGGAGAGCACGGCGATCACCACCAGGCTGGTTCCCGCCGACTCGGGCATCGTCAAGCCGAGGACGAGCACGAACAGGGGGACCAGCAGGAATCCCCCACCGTTGGCCAACAACCCGGTGAAAAAGCCGATGGCCGCGGCGTTGGGGATGACCACAATGGCTCGCCGCCTGGCCCGACCCGCATAGCGGGCCGCCGAGCTCAGGGGCAACAGGATGCGGATGCCGACCAGGGCGAGCACCACCCCCGAGGCGATGAGCAGGGCCGTGCCGCCCACCGAGGACGACAGCAGGGCACCGACGATGGTGGCGGGGACGCCGCCCATGATCGACCAGCGGGCGATGCCGATGTCCACCTCGTGGCGACGGGCATAGCCCACCGCCCCGGCGATGGCCGCGGGGATCGTGGCGGGAAGTGGCGCGGCCACGGCGATGATCCCGGGCACTCCGAGAAGGCCGAGCAAGGGGGTGGCGAAGCTGGAGCCCCCGACGCCGAAGAGCCCGAACAGCACCCCGATGGCGGCACCGGCAGCAGTGACTTCCGGCCATGGCGGCACCAGCGCTACTTCGCCGTCGGCCGCAGCGAGCGGCCGCAACCAGGCTGACCCAGCACCTTCATGCGCACCTGCGAATGTTATCGCGTGCTAGCATGATCAATATGAAGAATTCAGTTGGCAGCCGGGTGGGGCCCCACATGCGCCAGGAACTCGACGACCTGACCTCGGGCATGTGCCGGGCGTTGAACGACCCCAAGCGCCTCGCCATCCTCTATGCCCTCGCCGGGGGCTCCTACTCGGTCAGCGAGCTGTGCGAGGCCCTGGAGGTGTCGCAATCGAACATCTCCCAGCACCTGACCGTGCTTCGGGATCGCGGACTCGTCGACACCCACCGAGAGGGCAATCGGGTGTTCTACAGCCTGCGGGATCACCGGGTCGTGGATGCCATCGACCTGTTGCGCTCGGTCATGAACGACGAGCTGTCCCGCCGCCAGGCGCTGCGCCATAGCGAGTAGATGGCGCCACCAAGCCCATCGGACGGAGGAGAGGACCCGATGAGAACAGGATGCAGCCAGTTGCCGAGGCTGGCCGCCGCGGTGAGGCGTTAGTCGGGCGAGGTCGTCTTCGAAGCGGTACGTCGGCTGCACGGCGAGCGACGACCGAACCCACTACCCCTCCCCTCTGGCCAGAGTTCTGTCCACCGGCGCGCCGTCGGCGACCACATACCGACCGGCACCCGTAGGGACCCGCGAAGCCGTATCCTTGCTGGCGAGAGCCGGCACTCCGCCGGGCTCCCAAGGAGGAGTTTGACGGTGCGTACCAGTAGCAACCCTGCGCTCACCCGGATCCCCGCCTTCAACGGCGACCGCGGTGCGCAGACGGTCGACCCCCTCGAACAGGCCTACTTCGGCCCGACCGCCACCTCGCGCGACACCGGCAGGATGACCATCGACGACGTCGTCGGCCGCACCGCGCTCCTGCTGGCCACGGCCGTCGCCACCGGTGCCGTCACCTGGGCCTTCGACCTCGGCGCCCTGGCGCTGCCCGCCGTCCTGGTGGGCTTCGGCCTGGCCATGTTCATCATCTTCAAGCAGGTCACCAACCCGGCGGTGATCCTGGCCTACGCCGCCATCGAGGGCGTCTTCCTGGGTGCCATCAGCCAGGTCTTCAACAACGCGTATCCCGGCATCGTCGTGCAGGCGGTGGTCGGCACCGCCGGCGTCACCGCGGTGATGCTCGGGCTCTACGGCAGCGGCAAGATCCGGGTCACGCCCAAGTTCACCAAGATGGTGATCGGGGCCACGATCGGGTTCGTGGTGCTGCTCATGGTGAACCTGGTCGCCGGCATATTCACCGACGGCGGCCTCGGCCTGCGGGAGGGCCCCCTCGGCATCCTCGTCGGCCTCGCCGCCATCGCCCTGGGCGCGTTCAACCTCGTGCTCGATTTCGACCTCGTCGACAGGGGCGTCCGGCAGGGCGTGCCCACCCGGTACGGCTGGTTGGCCGCCTTCGGCATCCTGATCACCCTCGTCTGGCTGTATGTCGAGATGCTGCGCCTGCTGTCCATCCTGCGCAACTGATAGAGCCGACGCCCGCATCCTCCGGCGGTCATGCTGGAGCGATGAACGACGGGGGACGACCGCCGGGCACTGTCGTCTTTCTGCACGCCCATCCCGACGACGAGTCCATCTTCACCGGCGGCACCATGGCCCTGCTCGCGCAGCGCGGCTGGCGGCTGGTCCTGGTGCTGGCCACGCAGGGCGAGCGGGGCGAGACGTCGGCGCTGATCGGCCCCGACGTCCCCCTGGCCGTGCGGCGGGTGGCGGAGACGGCCCAGGCCGCCGAGCAGCTCGGGGCCCAGCGCATCGAGTTCCTCGGCTACCACGACTCGGGCATGGCCGGGGCCGCGGGGCCCGAGCAGCCCTCTGAGGCTGGTGATGGCTCGGAGTCGGACATGGCCTTTGCCCATTCGTCGGTCGACGAGGCCGCCGACCGACTCGGGACGATCCTGGGCGAGGAGGACCCGGTCGCCCTGGTCACCTACGACGACCGGGGCGTGTACGGGCACCCCGACCACGTGCAGGTCCACCGCGTCGCGCTGCGGGCCGCGAAACGTCACGACATCCCCACGCTCTACGAGGCGACCGTCGACCGCGAGTACCTCCACTTCGTGGAGACCCACCTGGTCGTAGAGGCCCAGCAGTCGGGAACGTCGCAACTCCCGGAGCGTGGCGAGCTCGGCCTGGCCGCCACCCCTCTCGGGCTGTCCACCGTCGAGATCGACTGCACCGTCGACGTCCGCCCGGTGCTGGAGGTCAAGCGCCGGGCCATGGCCGCACATGCCAGCCAGATCCCCGAGAGCTGTTCGGCGCTGCGCCTCCCCGACTCCGACTTCGCGGCCGTCTACGGATACGAGTGGTACGCCCGCCGGGGGCCCGCCGGCCCCATCGACGAGCTCGGGAACTGAGCTGAGGTGACGACGGAGATCGGACCGCTGCTCGTCGGCGTGTCGCTGGTCGAGGTGGGCGGGCGGATCGGCGCCGCCGGGGTGATCGCCGTGGTCACCACCGCCATCTCGCTGCGCCTGCTCGGGGTCCGGCGCGGATGGGCGAAGTCGCTGCTGTCCGGGCTCATCGGCTGGGGGGTCGGCGGCCTGCTGGCCCTGGGCCTCGACGGGTGGGACTGGGGGGCCGACGGCCTCGTCCTGCACGCCCTGGCCATCGGTGTCCCCGCCACCATGGCCGTGGCCGTCGCCCTCGACCTCCTCGCCCGCCCCGGCTCCCTGGCCATCGGCGAGATGGCGGGGCTCGTCGTGGCCCCGCGTCTGCTCCGTTCCCTGCGCATGCGCGTCGCCGTGCTGCGCCGGTACCGCCAGCTCCTGCACCTGGCCCGGCGCGAAGGGTTCGGACCGTTGCTGCTCACCGGCCGGCGGGGCGGGCGCCCCGCCGGCGCCACCGGCATCCGCCTCCGCCGGGTGCTCGAGGAGGCCGGTGGCGTCTACGTGAAGATCGGCCAGATCGCCGCCACCCGCATGGACCTCGTGCCCCCGGAGATCTGCGCGGAGCTGTCGTCGTTGCAGAACCGGGTCCCGCCCGAGCCGGTCGAGCGCATCCGCCCCGCCCTCGAGGCCGAGTTGGGCGCCGGGGTCGACGAGGTGTTCGCCGAGTTCGATTGGGAACCCCTGGCCGCGGCCTCGATCGGCCAGACCCACTGCGCCCGTCTGCGCTCGGGCGAGGCCGTGGTCGTGAAGATCCAGCGGCCCGGGATCGACGAGGTCATCGAGCGCGACCTCGCCGCGCTGTCCCTGCTGGCGGGCCTGGCCCAGCGCCGGACCGAGATCGGCCAGGGCATCCGCTCGGCGGAGATGCTCGACCACTTCGCCCGGAGCCTGCGCACCGAGCTCGACTTCCTCCGCGAGGCCGACGCCATGGAGGAGATGCAAATGCTCCTCGGTGACGACAGCGGCGTGCGCGTCCCGAAGGTCCACGGCGCCCTGTGCACACCGCGTCTGCTGGTGCAGGAACGCTTCGAGGGCTGCACCGTGGCCGACACGGACAGGCTCACGGCATCCGCCTCGGCGCGCGACGAGCTGGCCCGACAGCTCCTCCGGGCGATCCTCGACCAGGTGCTGCGCGTGGGGTTCTTCCACGCCGACCCCCATCCCGGCAACGTGTTCGCCTTCGACGACGGCACCCTCGGCCTCATCGACTTCGGCTCCGTCGGCCGTCTCGACGCCATCCAGCAGGCCGCGGTGCTCGACATCCTGCTCGCCTTCGTGCGGCGCGACGTCGGGCTCCTGCGCAACGCCATCGAGCGCGTGTCCGACGTGGCCCAGACGGCGTCGCCCGAGCCGGTGGAGCGGGCGCTGGCCCGCCTCATGGCCGAGAACGTCCGCCCCACGGGCGCCATCGAGCCGACGGTGCTCCAGGATCTCGTCACGACCCTCGGCCCGTTCGGGATCCGCCTCCCGCGCGACCTCGTGGTGCTGTCGCGGGCGCTGATCGCCCTCGAGGGCACCCTGCGGGTCCTGTCACCCGGCATCTCGCTGGTGCCGGCGGTCACCGAGCTGATGACGTCGAAGACGGCGCCGCCCCTCCTCGACCGCAACGCCCTGGTGCGCGACGAGCTCCTGTCCGCACTCCCCCGCCTGCGCCGGATCCCCGACCAGGTCGACCGGATCCTGACCCTGGCCGGCCGGGGCGACCTGCGCGTGCGCAGTGTGGTGGCCGAGGACAACCAGCGCATCCTCCGGACGCTGGTCAACCGGGCCCTCCTGACCTTCGCCGGCTTCGCCTTCCTCGCAGTGTCGGGGTTGCTCCTCGTCGCCGCCGACGCGGGGCCGCCGGTGGCCACCGGCACCGGCCTGTTCGAGATCCTCGGATACGGCGGGCTGCTGGCCGGCACCGTCCTGCTGCTGCGCGTGGTCGCCGCTGTTGCCCGGGACGGCACGACGTGACCGACGGTCGCTGAGGCGGGCGTCCACCTCGTTCTGGTCAGTCATAGTGCCCCTGGCGGAGCGCCGCCGCCGGCGTGAAAATGGTGGCGGGTGGTGCCCGCTACGCCGACGTTCCCTTGGTATTTGAACCCGTTGGTCAGTCTGGCGTCGGGGCCCGACCAG
>JBPCJV010000110.1:0-13729 GCA_051004925.1 Acidimicrobiales bacterium
ATGATCAGGGTCCACAGGGCGGACAGGGAGGTGCCGATGATCCCGCAGATGAAGCCGGTCCGAGCCTTGCTGTTCTGCTGGCGCTCACGTCCGCCCCAGACGATGGCGAGGATGCCGTGACCAGGGGCGGCTCGCCGGTCGCGCTCACGGCCACCGAGTTCAAGATGCTCGGCGTGCTCATACGGAACCGCACACGGGTGGTGCCCAAAGACCAGCTTCTGGGCCAAGTTTGGGGATACGACGCCGACGACCACCTCGTCGAGGTCCACATGAGCTCCCTGCGTCGCAAACTCGAGGCATACGGGCCGCGCGTGATCCAGACCGTCCGTGGTACGGGGTACGTCCTGCGCCCGGGAGACGTCGAAAGAGCCGGTCGAATGGCGCCATAGCCTCCGAAACCCCACCCGTGGGGCCAGCCCGGTTACGATCGGCGTCAGATGGGGAGGGTTCTGGTCGTTTCGGCCAGCATGGGTGAGGGACACGATGGCGCGGCACGTGAACTGGTGCGGCGTCTGGACGCGCGTGGCCACGAGACCTGCACCGTCGACTTCCTCGACGCGGCCCCCCTCAACATCGGGCCCATCACCCGGACGAGCTACGAGATCCAGCTGCGGAACGCGCCCTGGTCGTACCAGTTCACCTACCGCCTGTGGGCCGTGCTGCCGTTCCTGTGCCGCCCGTTCACCGCGCTGGTGTCCTTCCTGACGTCGAGGCGCACGCTCCGCTGGATCGCCGAGTACGACCCCGACGTCATCGTCACCACCTACAACCTCTCCTCGCTCGTCCTGGCCCGCCTCCGCCGGCGGGGGCGCCTCCGCGTGCCCGTCGTCACCTTCGTCACCGATTTCGACGTCCACCGCCTGTGGGTGGCCAAGGGCGTCGACCTCTCCCTCTGCGTCCATCCGGCGTCGGCCGGGGTCGCCGCCACCCGTACCGGCGCGCCCGCCCTGGCCCCGGGACCCATGGTGGCCGACGTCTTCCGCACCGCCCTCTCCCCCGCCGAGCGCGAACGGCTGCGGGCCGAGCTGGGGCTGGGCCCTGACGACCTGGGCGTGCTCGTGGTCGCCGGTTCGTGGGGCGTGGGCGACATCGACCGGACCTTCGACGGCATCCTCGCCTCCGGCCGCTACACGCCCATCGCCGCCTGCGGGCGCAACGAGGAGCTGCGGGCCGCCCTGGCCGCCCGCCCCGGCGGACGAGCCATCGGATGGACCGACCGGATGCCCGCGCTGATGGCGGCCTGCGACGCCCTGGTGCAGAACGCCGGAGGCCTAACCTGCATGGAGGCCCTCGCCGTCGGCCTCCCCGTCGTCACCTACCTGCCCATCCCCGGCCACGGCCGCGAGAACGGCGCCCAGATGGAGCAGGCCGGCGTGGCCGCCTACGCACGCACCGACGACGAGCTGCTCCCCGCCCTCGACCGGGTGACGAGCCTCGCCGGCCGCCGTCAGGTGGCCGCCGGCCGGGCCATGTTCGCCGCCGACGTCGCCGACATCGTCGCCTCGCAGTTGGCTCCCGACGGGGCGCGGCGCACGGGCACGTCGACGCGTCGGGTCAGCGCCCTCGAGCGGCTGGCCGGGGCGGCTGCCGCCCTCGTGGCCATCTGGGCGACCTTCACCGTCGGCGCCTCGGCCGTGGCCGCCGCCGGCATCGGTGTCGCCCACGCCGAGCGCTCCTCGACGGAGATCTACGTGGGCGTCCGTCTCGGGCCGGAAGGCCTCGCCGACCCCGAGCTCGTCGCCTCCATGGCCGGAGCCGGGGTCACGGCGATCGTCGACGGCACCCTCGCCGACGACGACCCCTCCGGCGTCCGGCGGTTGGCCGACGCCGGCGTCGACGTGGCCAACGGAGGCTGGGGCCGCGGGAACGGGGCCCACTGGGCCCGGGCCAAGGCCGACGTGATCCGAGCCGGACGCTCGATCGAGCAGGCCAACGGTCGGTCCTGCTACAACTTCGTCCCGCTGCGGCGCGTCGACGGGTTCGATCTCGCCTCGGCCCGCCTGGCCCACCAGCGGGTGGTGACCAACGTGATCCGCCTGCACGCCGACCGGCCGACGGACCTGCGGGCCGGGCGCATCTACGCGCTCGACGCCCGGGATCTCGACAACGCGACGGTGAAGCGCGTCATCGCCGACCTCGAGCCGCAGTCCGCCGAACGCAACCTCTCCGTCACCTCGTTCGCCGAGCTGCGGTGAGGTCGCCCACCATGGCGGCCTTCGGGGCCGCCGCGGCCGTCGCCGTGCACGCCGCCCCCATCGTCTCGGTGGTGACGCCATTGCGGCGGCAGCTGCTTCCCCGCCTCTCGGGGGCGGGAACGGGCACCCATGTGGCGCTCACCTTCGACGACGGCCCCGACCCCGCCTCCACGCCCGCCTTCCTCGACGCACTCGACGATCTCGGCTGGAAGGCCACGTTCTTCATGATCGGGTCCATGGTGCGCCGCTCACCGGCCCTCGCCGCCGAGGTGGCCGACGCCGGCCACGAAGTGGCCGTCCACGGCGACCAGCACCGCTCCCACCTGTGGCGGTCGCCCCGCGACGTGGCCACCGACCTGGAGAGGGCCACGGTGTCGATCACCGACGCCACCGGCATCCGCCCGGGCTGGTTCCGCCCGCCGTACGGGCACCTGACGACGGGAAGCCTCGTCGCCGCCCGACGCGCGGGCGTCCGCCCGGTGCTGTGGACCACGTGGGGCCGCGACTGGAGGGCCCGGGCCACCCCGGCCAGTGTGGCCGCCGACGTCGCCAGCCACCTGGAGCCGGGCGCGACCGTGCTGCTCCACGACTCGGACTGCACGTCGGCACCGGGCGCCTGGCGCTCCGCCCTCGGCAGCCTCCCCGCCCTGGCCGACCGGTTCGCCGCCGAGGGCCTGAAGCCGGTGCCCCTGGGCGACCACGGCCTGACCTGACGACCCCGTGGGCGGCGCCCGGAAACCCTTCGTGTCGCGCTGGACGACGCTGGACGTCGTGTTGTGTGGCGCGACAAGAACAAGGGGTTCGCGTCGTCGCGCCGCGATCAGGAGGAAGGCCGGCGGCGCACGGTGGTCCGGCCCGGACGGCGGGTGACGCGGTTGGCCCAGCACGGATGGTGCCAGTGCCGCCGCAGGTCGGGAGCGTCGAGGGGCACCACGACGACGTGGCCCACCCCCGCAGCGATGTCCTGGTTGCAGCCGGGGCAGAGATAGGGCTTGCGCGCCTGGTAGGGCTGGATGCGCCGCACCTCGACGCCACTGCCGGTCTCGTTGCCGTCGGGGATGGAGCCTGGGGCGGACACGGCTGCAGCCTGACAGCTACTCGGGTGGTGGTGGCTCCCGAATGACGGCCGCGGCCAAGGCGTGGAAGCCCCCGTCGACGTGCACCATCTCCCCGGTGGTGGCGGGGAACCAGTCGGACAGCAGGGCCACGCAGGCCCGGGCGACGGGCGTGGCGTCGCGCGTGTCCCATCCCAGCGGCGCACGGCCCTCCCAGGTGTTCTCGATCTGGTCGAAGCCGGCGATGCCCCGGGCCGCCACGGTGCGCAGTGGGCCGGCCGACACCAGGTTGACCCGGATGTGGTGGCGACCCAGGTCGCGCGCCAGGTAGCGGGCGGTGGACTCGAGGGCGGCCTTGGCCACCCCCATCCAGTCGTACGCGGGCCACGCCTGGCGGGCGTCGAAGTCGAGGGACACGATCGAGCCACCGCCGAACTCCATCAGCGGGAGGACGGCGGCGGCGAGAGCCTTGAGCGAATAGGTGGACACCTGGAACGTGGTGGACACGTCCTCCCAGCCGGCCCGAAGGAAATCGCCGCCCAGGCACGCCTCGGGCGCGAAGGCGACGGCGTGCAGGACCCCGTCGACCCTCCCCCACCGCTCGCGCAGGTCGGCGGTCAACGCCTCCAGCTGGGCCGGGTCGGTGATGTCGAGCTCCACCACGTCGGGCTCCACGGGCAGACGGCGGGCCGACCGCTGGGTCAGGCGCATGGCCCGCCCGAAGGAGGTGAGCAGCACCTCCGCTCCCTGCTCCTGGGCCAGCCGGGCCACGGAGAAGGCGATGGACGCCTCGGAGAGCACGCCCGTCACGAGGATTCGCTTGCCTTCGAGGAGCATGGGCCGTCCTTACTGTTGGGTCGCTGCGAGCCGACGTTGCACTTCGGTTCTCGCTCTTAGAGTGGGGTGTTCGTGTGGCGGGCCGGGGCCCGCACCTTGCCGGCCCGCTTGGTGCGCAGGGCGTCGAGGCCGGCGCACAGGACCCGGCGGGTGTCGTGGGGGTCGATGACCTCGTCGACGTAGCCCCGCTCGGCGGCCATGGCCGGGGTGCAGTGCCGGTCGGCGTACTCGGCTTCGAGCTCGGCCTGGCGACTGGCCCGCTCCACGTCGTCGTCGACCTCGGCCAACTTGCGGCCGTGCAGCACGGCCACCGCTCCGGGCGCCCCCATGACGGCGATCTCCGCCGCCGGCCAGGACACGCAGAGGTCGTTGCCCAGCCCCCGGGAGTCCATGACGATGTACGCCCCTCCGTAGGCCTTGCGCACGACGACGCACAGGCGGGGGACGGTGGCGGCGGCGTAGGCGTGCACGAGCTGGGCGCCGTGGCGGATCATGCCCCGCCACTCGATCTCCCGGCCGGGCTGGAACCCGGGGCTGTCGAAGAAGGTGACCAGGGCCAGGCCGAAGGCGTCGCACGCCTGCACGAAGCGGGCAGCATTGCGGGCCGCCTCGATGTCGAGGGTGCCGGCCTTCTGCGAGGGCTGGTTGGCGATCACACCGACGGGCACGCCCTTCATGCGCCCGTAGCCGGTTACCACGTTGGCCGCAGTCCCCGCCCGCACCTCCAGGAACGAGTCGTGGTCGAGGACGTCGCACACGACCACGCGCATGTCGTACGACGCCATGGCCCGGGAGGGGACGGCCTCGGCTGCGGCCCGGCACGGCCGGTCGACCGGGTCGGAGCAGGCCGTGAGCGGCGGTCCCTCGAGGTAGTTGGACGGGAGGAACGACAACAGGTCGACGACGGCCCAGCGTGCCTCGTCCTCGTCGTGGGCGACGATCGAGGCCAGACCGGTGCGGGTGTCGTGGACGGCCGAGCCGCCCAGGGCCTCGCGCGTGGTGGTGACCCCGGTGAAATCGGCGACGGCCTGGGCCCCGGAGACGTAGGCGTAGGCGTCGGTGGTCATGACCACGTGGTCGGCCATGCCGAGCAACAGGGCGGGGCCCGAGACGCAGGGGCCCACCACCGACAGGATGACGGGCACGGCGCCGGAGGCACGGCTGAGGACGGCGGCGACGCGGCCCCACGCGTGCAACGACGGCAGGCCTTCGAAGACGTCGGCCCCGGCGGTGGAGAGCTCGCCCACCACGGGAAGGCCCAGCTCGAGGGCCAGGCGCACGAGGCGCTCGATGACCTCGCCCTCGCTCGGCCCGATGGCGCCGCGGTGCTTGCCCCCGCCGAGGGAGAACCAGGCGACCCGCCGGCCGTCGATGTCGGCCAACCAGGCGCTGACCCCTGCGCCCCTCCCGGCCGCGACAGGCACCGTCGTGGTCACCCCTGCGGCCAGCGGGGGCCCGTCGGTCATGGGGTCACCGGGCTGGGCGGGCTCTAGGCGGGAGAGGGCGCAAGGACCAGCGACGCGTTGTGGCCGCCGAAGCCGAAGGAGTTGGAGACGACGGGCGCGGGTGCCAACGTCCGGGGGGCACCGGCGACCACGTCGATGGCCATCTCCGGGTCGGTGCGATCGTGGTTGACCGTGGGCGGCACCAGCCCGTGGTGGAGGGACAGCAGCGAGGCGACCGCCTCGACGGCGCAGGCGGCACCGATGAGGTGGCCGATGGCCCCCTTGACCGAGGTGACCGGGGGCCCGTTCTCGCCGAAGACCTTCACGATGGCCTCGGCCTCGGCGGCGTCGTTCAGCTCGGTCGACGTGCCGTGGGCGTTGACGTGGCCGATCTGCGACGGCTCCAGGCCGGCGTCGGCCAGGGCCAGCTGCATGCAGGCGGCGGCGCCCACCCCACCGGGCGACGGGGCGGTGACGTGGTAGGCGTCGGCGTTGCGGCCGTACCCCACCACCTCGCCCCAGATCTGGGCGTCGCGGGCCACGGCCCGGTCCCACTCCTCGAGGACCAGGAAGGCCGCGCCCTCGCCTATGACGAAGCCGTCGCGGTCGGGGTCGAAGGGGCGGGAGGCCAGCTCGGGCTCGTGGCTGCGCGTCGACAGGGCGCCCATGCGGGCGAACGAGGCCAGGGCGATCGGTGTGAGGCACGCCTCCGTGCCGCCGGCGAGCACGACGTCGGCGCTGCCGTCACGAACCAGCCGCGCCCCCTCGCCGAGGGCGTGGGTGCCGGCCGTGCAGGCGGTGGCAATGCAGAAGTTGGGGCCGGTCCAGCCGAGCTTCATGGCCACCGTGGCCGCCGTGGCGTTGGCCATCATCATGGGGACCAGGAACGGCGACACGCGTGACGGGCCCCGGGAGAACAGCTCCTGCTCCTGTTCCTCCTGGGTGATGAGCCCGCCGACGCCGGTGCCACAGACCACACCGCAGCGGGCGGGGTCGATGGCCAGCTCGCCGGCGCTGGCGAAGGCGTCGGCCGCGGCGCCGAACCCGATCTGGGCGACCCGGTCAGTTCGGCGGGCCTCCTTGTAGCCCAGGTAGGGCTCGGGGTCGAAGTCGACGATCTCGCAGGCGAAACCCACGGGAAGGGCGGACACGTCGATGCGTTGGATGGGCGCGGCGCAGGACCGGCCGGCGATCAGCGTCGACCAGAAGCTGTCCAGGTCGCACCCGGCCGGGGACTTGACCCCCATGCCGGTGACGGCGACCCGCTGGCGAACCGGGTCGTTCACCCGGCCGTTCCCGACTCCGCCGCCGTGGGAGCCGGCTCGGACTGTGCGGCAATGACCATGTCGGCGGCCTGGCCGACGGTGCCGATGCCCTCGAGCTTCTCTTCCGGTATGGACACGTCGAACTGCTCCTCGACGGCCATCACGAACTCGACGAGGTCGAGGCTGTCGGCGTCGAGGTCGTCTTTGAAGCTGGCGGTCTCGGTGACCAACTCACGCTCGACTCCGAGGACCTCCACGGCCGCGTCGGCGATCTTGGCGAGGACTTCTTGGCGGTCCATTGTCTTCATGTCCTCCTGATGGTGGTGGGACTGCAAACCGTGCTCGGCCTCACGTGACCGGTGTGTACTAGTGACCCATGCCCAGGCCCCCGTCGACGGGGACGATCGCACCTGTCACGTAGCCTGCTGCGTCGGAACAGAGGAAGGCCACCACCGCAGCGACCTCCTCGGCGGTGCCAAACCTCCCCAACGGTACCTGGCCTGTCATGGCCTGCCTGCGCTCCTCGCTGAGAGCCTCGGTCATGGCCGTGGCGATGGGCCCCGGAGCGACCACGTTGGCGGTGACATTGCGGCTGGCCAGCTCCCGGGCCACGGCACGGGTGAGACCGATGAGTCCGGCCTTGGCCGCCGCGTAGTTTGCCTGCCCGGCCGAGCCCGACAGCGCGGTGACCGATCCCACGGTGACGATGCGCCCGAACCGGGCCCGGAGCATTCCCGGGGCGGCGCGCCGGATGGCATGGAAGGCGCCGTCGAGGTTGGTGCGGAGCACTGCCCCCCACTCCTCGTCGCCCATGCGCATGAACAGGCCGTCGCGGGTGATCCCGGCGTTGGCCACGACCACCTCGACGCGGCCGAAGGCCTCCTCGACCAGCCCGAAGGCGGCATCCACCGCCACCGGGTCGGCGACGTCGGCGCGCACGGCCAGCGCATCGCCGCCCGCCGCCTCCACGGCGGCACAGGTCTCCGCCGCGCCCCCCTCGTCGTGGCCGAAGCACACCCCGACGCGGTGGCCGTCGGCGGCCAGGGCGATGGCGCAGGCCCGCCCGATGCCGCGCGAGGCCCCGGTCACCATGGCCACCCGTCCGCCCATTCCCACTACCAGCGGATCAGGGCGCTGGCCCACGACATGCCGGCGCCGAACCCGGACACAAGAACCAGGTCCCCGCGGCGCAGAAGGCCGGCGTCGGCAGCCTCGGCCAGGGCGATTGGGATGGACGCAGCCGACGTGTTGCCGTAGCGGTCGATGTTGACGAACGTGCGCTCCGGGGGGATGGACAAGCGGGTGGCGGCGGCGTCGATGATGCGGCTGTTGGCCTGGTGGGGCACGAAGAGGTCGACGTCGTCGGCCGTCACCCCGGCCTGGGCGAGGGTGGCGCCGGCCGACTCGACGATCGTGCGCACCGCCCGGCGGAACACCTCCTGGCCCTCCATCTTCAGCCAGTGGTGGCCACCGGCCAGGGTCTCGGGGGTGGTGGGCAGGCGGCTGCCTCCCGCCTCCACCTGGAGCAACGAGGCGGCGGAGCCGTCGCAGCCCAGGTCCCACGCCACAAGTCCCGGGCTCTGGGCCGGAGCCCCCGTGGGATGGGGCGGAAGGGTCATCGACGTGTCGGAGACCAGCACCAGGGCACCGGCCCCGTCGCCGAAGAGGACGCACGTCGACCGGTCGTCGGGGTCGGCGATGCGGGTCAGTGTCTCCGAGCCGATGACGAGCACCGCACCCAGGCCCCCCGTGGACAGGAGACCGGCGCCGACCACGAAGGCGTAGACGAAGCCGGCACAGGCGGCGTCGAGGTCGAAGGCCCCGCACCGCAGGCCCAGGCCCTCCTGGACGAAGGAGGCGGTCGCCGGGATCGGCTGCTCCGGGGTGCAGGTGGCGACAATGCAGCACCCCACGTCGGCGGGGCTGAGGTCGGCGCACTTGATGGCCGCGGCGCCGGCCTCGATGGCCATCGACGCCGTGGTCTCGTTCGGTCCGGCGACCCGCCGCTCCCGGATACCCGTGCGGTCGACGATCCACTCGTCGCTGGTGTCGACCCGCTGGGAGAGCTCGTCGTTGGTGACCACGCGCTCGGGCAGGGCGATGCCCCATCCGGCTACGGCTGCTCCCCCGCCAGGGGCGGGCCGGAACACATGGGCGGGCGTCGACGGGGACTCGCCTGACGCCGGGCTCCAGCCCTGGGTCATGGTCTCAGCATACGACACGGTCGCCAGGCCCCCCGAGGGGCCTCAGGCAACGCGGATCCAGGCGACCGGCTGCCCTTCGCGCACCCGCTCGCCGGCGTGGGCGAGCAGGCCCATCAGCAGGCCGCCGAAGGGGCTGCGCACCGGAGCGGAGCGGCCCTGGCCCTCGACGAAGCCGATGACCTGCTCCTCGTCGATGTCACCGTCGTCGTCGACCTCGTCGGCGAGGGGACGGAAGCTGCCGGCGATGGGGGCGAGGATGACCCGTTCGGGCACCCCGAGGCGCTCGCCGTGGGCCAGGTGGGCTTCCCGGGACTTCGGGTCGGAGGTCGTCACGTCGCCGGGCCCGACTTCTCTCGGACCCCCCGGCGCCAGGCCCGTGTCGGATCCGTTTCCCCCGCTCGTAAGGCCGCTCGGGCCCAGGGCGGGGGCGACGTCAGTCTGGGCGACGTCCATCAAGCAACCTCCAGAAGGGAAGGAACGTCGCCGGGAACGGCGACGTTGCGAACGGGGCAACCGGGAACGGTGCGCCGGGCCAGGCCGCCGAGCACGGATCCGGGACCCACCTCGACGAACGAGGTGGCACCGGCCTCGACCAGCGTGGCCATGGTCTCGCGCCACCGAACCGGTCGCACGAGGTGCTCGGCGAGCCGCGGGGCCCAATCGGCGTCGTCGTAGGGCCGGGCGTCGACGTTGGACACCACGGGCCAGGCGGGCGCCGAGAAATCAGTGGCGGCGAGCACGGGCTCGAGCTCCTCGCGGGCGGAATCCATCAGGGGGGTGTGGAACGCCCCACCGACGTTGAGAGCCAGCACCTTGCGCACGCCGAGGTCACGCGCTCGGGCGCCGGCGGCATCCAGCCCGGCCGGCGTCCCGCCGACGACCACCTGGCCGGGCGCGTTGTCGTTGGCCACCCAGCACTCCTGCGCGCCGCCATCGGGCCGGCACGCCTGCTCGGCCTGCTCGACGTTCGCACCCATCAACGCCGCCATCCGGCCGCCCGTGCGGTCGGCGGCCGTCTGGGTGCACTCCGCCCGGCGCACGGCCAGGCGTACGCCGTCCTCGAGAGAGAGGGCCCCGGCGGCGACGAGAGCGGTGACCTGGCCGAGGGAGTGCCCGGCGAGGGCCACCGGCCGACCGACGTGGTCGCGCACGGCCTCCCACGCCATGAGCGAGACCAGCATCACGGCCAGCTGGGCCTCGCGGGTGCGGCCGAGTTGCTCCCCGTCGGCGTCCAGCAGGAGCCCGGCCAATGGTTCACCCACTGCTACCTCGGCGCGCTCGACGACCGTCCAGGCGGGATGGTCGCGCCAGGCCAGACCCATCCTCGGTACCTGCGTCCCTTGTCCGGGGAACAGAACGGCCAGCCCCAACACACTCTCCGTGATCGTGATTGGGGATACGACCGCGGCCGGGCCCACCGAGTTACATCGCGGCAACTCCGGGGTGAACAACGGGGTCATCCACGGCGTCACATCGGGGCCGAGCGGGCGCCACCCGTGTCCGTCGGCGTTGTTAGACCCCGGACCCGCCGGGATGGTTACACCGCAGCGTCGCGGGGCACGCCGGTGCCGGCTTGGCCGGAGGTGCCGGAGGCTGCGTCGAGGGCGGCGCGCAGCTCGCCCACGAACGCGGCCGCGCCGTCGGGGCCGGCCCCCTCGAGAAGGCGCCGGACCAGCGCCGACCCCACGATCACCCCGTCGGACGACGCCGCCGCGGCCACGGCCTGGGCCGGGGTGGAGACGCCCACGCCGATGAGCACGGGCAGGTCGGTGACGGCCTTGAGGCGGGTGCCCATGACAGCGGTGGAGGCGGCCAGGTTGGCCCGCTCGCCGGTGACGCCCATCAGGCCGACCCCGTAGATCCAGCCGCGCGAGCGGGCGCACAGGGCGAGGAGGCGGTCGTCGGGCGTGGTCGGTGCGGCGAGGAGGATGGTGGCCACACCGGCGTCGTCGGCGGCCCGCGCCCAGTCGCCGAGCTCCTCGAGCGGCAGGTCGGGAAGGATGGCCCCGGCCACGCCCGCCTCGGCCAGCGAGCGGGCGAAGCGGCGGTGCCCGGCCCGGAAGACCAGGTTGTAATAGGTCATGACCACTAGGGGCACGCCGACGTCGGCCCGGGCCAGGGCCGCGACCAGGCCCGCCGGGGTGGCGCCGTCGGCCAGGGCCCGCGCCGACGCGGCCTGGATCACCGGACCGTCCATGACCGGGTCCGAGAAGGGGATGCCGACCTCGACGGCATCGGCGCCCGCGGCCGCGACGGCCCGCACCACGTCGAGCCAGTCGGCGCCCAGGCCGCCGGTGACGTAGGGAACCAGCAGCTTTCGCCCACCGTCACGGCTGACCCGCAGACCGTCGAGGTTCACGAACAGACCGCCCCCACGTTCCGGTCAGGTTCCGGGGTGTCCTGGCCCCCCGAAACCTGACCGGAACGGACTCCGGCTCCGGCGACCGTCACGTCGAGAGGTCGCCCACCAGGTCCATGACCTGGGCCACGTCCTTGTCGCCCCGGCCGGACAGGGTGAGCAGCACCGTGGAGCCGGGCGCCACGTCGCCCGAGGCGGCCGCCCGCACCAGCCAGGCCAGGGCGTGGGCGGGCTCGAGGGCCGGGATGATGCCCTCGGTCTCGGCCAGGAGCCGGAAGGCGGCCAGCACCTCGTCGTCGGCCGCGCTCTCGTAGCCGACCCGGCCGACCGACGCCAGGTACGAGTGCTCGGGCCCCACGCCCGGGTAGTCGAGCCCGGCGGACACCGAGTGCGCCTCGCTCACCTGGCCGTACTCGTCCTGGAGCAGGAACGACTTCGACCCGTGGACCACGCCCGGTATCCCGCGGCCGATGGCCGCGCCCCCGGCGGGCTCGACACCCACCAGCCGGGCCTTGGTGTCGACGAACCCGGCGAAGGTGCCGGCGGCGTTGGAGCCCCCGCCCACACAGGCCACGACCACGTCGGGATCGGACCCGTCGAGCTGGGCCCGGCACTGGGCCCGCGCCTCGGTGCCGATGATGCGCTGGAGCTCCCGCACCATCCACGGGTACGGATGGGGCCCCATCACCGAACCGAGGCAGTAGTAGGTGGACTCCACGCTCGCCACCCAGTCGCGCAGCGCCTCGTTGATGGCGTCCTTCAGGGTGCGGCTCCCCGAGGTGACGGTGACCACCGCCGAGCCCAGCAGGCGCATGCGGAAGACGTTGAGGGCCTGGCGGGCCACGTCGACCTCGCCCATGTACACCGTACAGTCGAGGCCGAAGAGGGCGGCGGCCGTAGCCGTGGCCACGCCGTGCTGGCCGGCGCCGGTCTCGGCGATGATGCGCCGCTTGCCCATGCGCCGGGCGAGCAGGGCCTGGCCGATCACGTTGTTCAGCTTGTGCGACCCGGTGTGGGCCAGGTCCTCACGCTTGAGGAGGAGGCGCACCCCGAGGCGCTCCGACAGCCGCGTGGCGTCGGTGACGGGCGTGGGGCGCCCGGCGTGCTCCTCGAGGATCTGCAGGTACTCGTCGTGGAAGCTCTGGTCACCCCACGCCGACCGGAATGCTCGGTCGAGCTCCTGACAGGCGGGCACCAGGGACTCGGGAACGAAGGCCCCTCCGTACTCCCCGAACCTTCCGTCGGGAGAGGGCTCGCCCATGAGCCTCTCCGTGGACGCCGCCAGTTAGAACTCCTCCTTCCAGTCGTAGGGTCCGTCCTCGGCGCCCTCGTAGGCGGGGACGGCCGCGTCCCTCACGGCTTGGACGAAGGCTCGCAACGCCCGAGGATCCTTGTGGCCGGGCTCGGACTCCACCCCGGTCACCACGTCCACGCCCCAGGGGTGGACCTGGGCGATGGCGTCGGCCACGTTCCCCGCGTTCAGTCCCCCGGCCAGCACCAGGCGAAGGCCGTCGGGCACACCCTCGGCGAGGCGCCAGTCGAACACCTGGCCCGAGCCCGGCGACGGGGCGTCGAGCATCACCATCTCGGCCTTGTACTCCGAGGCCCGGCGGATGCGAGGATCGCCGGCGGCGAAGGCCTTGATGACCATGGGCACCCGCTCGCGCACATAGGCCGTCTGCTCGGGCGTCTCCTTGCCGTGAAGCTGGGCGGCACGCAGTCCGATGCCGTTGACCACCTTGACCACCGACTCGGGCAGGGCATCCCGGAAGACCCCAACGGTGACGACCTCGGGAGGGAGGCGGCGCACGATGTCGCGCACGAGGCCGGGGGCCACCTGGCGGGTGGAAGGGGCGAAGATGAAGCCCACGGCGTCGGCGCCCATGGCCACGGCCAGGAGGGCGTCCTCCTCGTTGGTGGTGCCGCAGACCTTTACGAACATGGCGCGCTTCGCAGGACCCGCACGGCAGCGGCGGGGTCGGGACTGGTAACCAGGCTCTCGCCCACGAGCACGGCGTGGTAGCCGGCCTCGCACAGGGGAGCAACGTCGGCGGGCCCGGTTATGCCGGACTCGGCCACCTTGACCACACCGTCGGGGATGTGCGCTGCCACCCGCACGGCGCGGCGAGTGTCGACCTCGAAGGTGGACAGGTCGCGCTGGTTGACACCGATCATGGTGGCGCCGGCGGCGAGGGCACGGTCCAGCTCGGCGTCGTCGTGCACCTCGACCAGGACGTCCATGCCCAGCTCGGTGGCCAGGTCGTGGAAGGCCCTTAGCTCGTGGTCGTCCAAGGCGGCGACGATGAGGAGCACGGCGTCGGCGTTCATGAGGCGGGCGTCGCACACGTCATGCGCCGACACGGTGAAGT
>JBPCJV010000111.1:0-6698 GCA_051004925.1 Acidimicrobiales bacterium
GCCAGGGCCAGGCCTAGGCCGTCTTCGGACACGTCGTGGGTACTCGCCAGCAGACCGTCACTGACCAACTCGCCCACGAGCGCGCAGACGGCCAGATGGGCGGCCACGTCGAGCGCCGGCAGCACCCCACCCACGTGACCGTGCGCCTCCCACGCCCATCGCGACCCGGCGAGACTGGCTACCGGCTGAGGCCCGAGCAGGAGAAGCTCGGCGCCGTCCACCAGGCCGACGCCGGGGGGGCGACGGTCGAGGTGGTCGACGACGCCGAGGATGCCGACCACCGGTGTGGGCTCGATGTCGCAACCGCCGGACGTGTTGTACAGGCTCACGTTCCCGCCCACCACGGGCACGCCCAGGGCACTGCAGGCCTCGCTCATGCCGGCGATGGCCTCGGAGAGCTGCCACATCACCTCGGCGTGCTCCGGGTTGCCGAAGTTGAGGCAGTTGACCACGGCCAGGGGGCGGGCTCCCACACACGCCTGGTTGAGGACCGACTCGGCCACGACCAGGGCCGTGCCCGCCCGCGGGTCGAGCCCGCACCAGCGGCTGTTGCTGTCGGTGGTGACGGCCAGGCCCCGTCCCGACCTGGGGATGCCGGGAGCCTTCAGGTGCAGGACGGCGGCGTCGCCTCCCGGGCCCTCGACCGTGTTCAGGAAGAGCTGGTGGTCGTACTGCGACGACACCCACACGGTGTCGGCGAGCATGTCCATGAGGTCGGGCCCACAGTCGACGGGTGCCGGGAGACGGGCCGGGTCGTCGGCCTTCCGGGCGGCCAGGTCGTCGGGCGGTCGCATCGGGCGGTCGTACAGCGGGCCGTCCTCGTGCAGCGACGCGGCGGGGACGTCGGCCAGCACCGTCCCACCCGGACGGTCGAGCACACGGAGCCGGTCGCCACCGGTGACGGTACCCACGACACCGGCCCTCACCTCCCACTGCCGGCACACCGTGAGCGCGGCCTCGAGGTCGTCGGGGCGGACGATGGCCAGCATGCGCTCCTGGGACTCACTGGTCAGCACCTCCGGCGGCGTCATCCCGGTCTGGCGGAGAGGCACGGCCGACAGGTCGACGTCCATCCCCACGCCTCCCCGCGACGCCGTCTCGCTGGTGGCGCACGTGAGACCGGCTCCGCCGAGGTCCTGGATGCCGACGACCAGCCCGGCGTCGTACAGGGCCAGGCAGGCCTCGATGAGGCGCTTCTCCTCGAACGGGTCGCCCACCTGCACGCTCGGGCGCTTGGCGTCGCCTTCCTGGTCGCCGAACTCGGCCGAGGCCAGCACGCTCACGCCGCCGATGCCGTCGCGTCCGGTGGACGACCCGAGGAGCACGGCCAGGTTGCCCACGCCCGAGGCCTGGGCGAGCACGAGGCGGTCATGGGCCATCACGCCCACGCACATGACGTTGACGAGGGGGTTGCCGGCGAAGCAGGGATGGAACGACAGCTCCCCGCCGACGGTGGGGACGCCCACCGAGTTGCCGTAGCCGGAGATGCCGCTGACCACTCCCTCCAGCACCCAGCGGCTGCGGGCGTCGTCGAGGGGCCCCATGTGGAGGGAATCGAGCAGGGCGATAGGCCGGGCGCCCATGGTGAAGATGTCGCGCAGGATCCCGCCGGCACCCGTGGCCGCGCCCTGATAGGGCTCGATGGCCGAGGGATGGTTGTGGCTCTCGATGCGCACGGCCACGGCCAGGCCGTCGCCGGCGTCGACCACGCCCGCGTTCTCGCCCGGGCCCACGATCACCCAGGGGGCCTTGGTGGGCAGGCGGCCCAGGTGCACCCTCGACGACTTGTACGAGCAGTGCTCCGACCACATGACCGCGTACATGGCCAGCTCGAGCTCGTTGGCGGCGCGCCCCAGGATGCGGTCGATCGAGGCCGCTTCGTCGTCGGTGAGGCCGAGGGCCCGGTGGAGGTCGGCAGCGACCGAGCGGCCCTCTGGGCGCGACGGTGGAGCGGCGCCGGACGAGGTTGGCGGTCCGGTGGCGGGCACCGGGCCACCGTACCGGACGGCTTCGACGCTCCGGACGGACCCGACCGGTCCGGGCCAGGTGGGGGCTGACGAAAATCCCACACCGCGGGCGCAATTTGAACCTGACCCGGATTCGTTGCACAATTGGGAAATGCCCCCCAAGACGAAACGATCCAGAACTCCCATGTCCGATGCCCACAAGGCGGCATTGGCCGAGGGAAGAGAACAGGGAAGAGCGGTCCGGCGCTACCTGGAGGCGCTTGAACTCCACCGTCCGAAGCGCGGCCGCAAGCGCACGCAGGAGTCGGTGCAGAAGCGCCTCGACGCGATCGAGAACGACCTGCCCACGGCAGACCCGCTCAACCGCCTGCACCTGGTGCAGGAACGTATGGACCTGTCCGCAGCCCTGGCTGCCAATGACAATGTCGTCGACATGTCCGCCCTCGAGGACGGCTTTGTCGCCGCCGCCGCGGCCTACGGCCAGCGCAAGGGCATCACCTACGCGGCATGGCGCGAGGCCGGCGTCGACGCCGGCCTCCTCCGCCGGGTCGGCATCGGCCGTGGGGTTTAGCTAGACCGCGAGACCCGCAGACGACAGGAGCGAGGACAGGAGGAGCCTTCCGTCCTCGGATCCGCCGAGGGGGTCGACGGCACGCTCGGGGTGGGGCATCAGGCCGACGACGTTGCGGCCGGCCGAGCAGACGCCGGCGATGTCGTCGGTCGAGCCGTTGGGGTTGTCGAGATAGCGCAACAGCACCCGGTCGTCGGCACGCAATTCAGCGAGTGTGGACGCGTCGCACGTGTAGTTTCCCTCGAAGTGGTTGATCGGCAGGCGCAGGATCGTGCCCGCGGCGGCCGATTCCGTCAACGGTGATTGAATCGACTCGACTCGTACGTCGACAGTGGAGCAGAGGAACCGGAGGCCGCTGTTCTTCTGCAGAGCGCCCGGCAGGTGGCCCGCCTCGGTCAGGATCTGGAAACCGTTGCAAATTCCCACCACGGGCCCTCCGTCGGCGATGAGCCGCGACACGTCGGCCATGATGGGGCTGAAGCGGGCGATTGCGCCCGGGCGCAGGTAATCGCCGTGGGCGAAGCCGCCGGGCAGCACGACGGCATCGACGTCGCCGAGGGCATCGTCGCCGTGCCACACGAGGCGCGCCTCGCCGCCGAGGGTGGAAATCGCCTCGACCACATCGTGCTCGCAATTGGACCCGGGGAACACGATCACGCCGACGGACATCATCGCCTCACCCCTACGGGGCGAAGCGATTCGTGCCGTTGGGACCGGCCTCCCGGGCCGGTCATCCGATCGTCACCCGGGCGTCCTCGATCACGGGATTGGTGAGGAAGCTGCGGCACAGGTCGTCGACGCGGGTACGGGCCGTGGCCTCGTCGGGGGCGTCGATCCCGAACCTGATGGCCTTGCCCACCCGCACCCCCTGCACGCCCCCGAACCCGAGGGTGGGCAACGAACGCTCGATGGTGGCGCCCTGGGGGTCGGCGACGTCGGGGCGAAGGGTGACCTCCACCAGCACGGGGAATCTCATCGTCCGATCATGCCTCCCCGGCCCAGGCGGCGAACGACATCCCGGTGATCCGCTCGTAGGCCGCCAGGTACCGCTCGCGCGTCTCGCGCACCACGTCGTAGGGCAGGAAGGGCGGAGGCGGCGTCTTGTCCCACCCGCTCTCCTCCAGCCAGTCGCGTAGCGGTTGCTTGTCGAACGACGGCGGCGAGGTGCCCGGCTCCCAGGTGTCGGCGTCCCAGAACCGCGACGAGTCGGGGGTGAGGACCTCGTCGCACAGGGTCAGGGCGCCGTCCACGAACCCCAGCTCGAACTTCGTGTCGGCCACGATGAGGCCCCGCTCGGCCGCGGCCCCGGCGGCTCGGGAGTAGACGGCCAGGGAGATCTCCTCGGCCTGCCGGTACACGTCGGCACCCACCAGCTCGGCGGCCTGGGCGGGCGAGATGTTCTCGTCGTGGACGACGGCCCCGTGCCCGAACGGAGTGGCAGCAGCCTTGGTGGACGGCGTGAACAGCGGCTCGGGGAGCCGGTCGGACTGGCGCAGGCCCGGCGGCAGGGGGATGCCGCAGACCGTGGCCGACTCGGTGTACTCCTTCCACCCCGACCCCGCCAGGTAGCCCCGGACGATGCACTCAATGGGCAACATCTCCGCCTTGCGCACGAGCATTGTGCGCCCGGCCAGGTCCTTCATCCCCGCCGCGTCGGGGGGGAAGTCGGCGGGGGAGGTGGACACCAGATGGCCGGGCACCAGGTCGGCCACCTGCTCGAGCCAGTAGGCGGTGACCCCGGTGAGGACCTTGCCCTTGTCAACGATCGGCTCGGTCATCACCACGTCGAACGCGGAGATGCGGTCGGAGGCAACCATGAACAGCAGGCCGCCGCCGGCGTCGTAGACGTCGCGGACCTTGCCGGAGTGGATCTTCGTCAGCGCCACGTGCCCCTCCTTTAGACTTCGACGTCGTCGAGGGCGTCGACGACGGCGCCGGCGTTGGCCAGCGACCGCTCCAGGCTGAAGGCGGCGTCGAACTGTTCGGGGCTGAGGGGCACCCGGTCGTCGGCCTCCAGCACGGCCCGGAAGGGCCGCCGCTCGGACCAGGCCGCGGCCGCGTCCTGCTGCACGATTCGGTAGGCCACGTCGCGGGTGAGCCCGGCGGCCACCAGGGCGAGCAGCACGGGCTGGCTGAACACCAGGCCGTAGGAGCGGTCGAGGTTCTCGAGCATCCGGTCGGGGTGTACGACCATGCCCTCGACCACCTTGCGCATGCGCACCAGTACGTAGTGGGCCAGCACCGACGAGTCGGGCAGCACGATGCGCTCCACCGACGAGTGCGAGATGTCGCGCTCGTGCCAGAGGGCCACGTCCTCCAGACCGGCGCCCAGGTTGCCGCGCAGCACGCGGGCCAGGCCGGCCAGGCGCTCGCAGGTGATCGGGTTGCGCTTGTGGGGCATGGCCGAGCTGCCCTTCTGGCCGGCCCGGAACGGCTCGGTGACCTCGCCCACCTCGGTGCGCTGGAGATGGCGGATCTCGGTGGCGAAGGCCTCCACCGACGCGCCCACGGCGGCGCACGCCCAGAGGTACTCGGCGTGGCGGTCGCGGGCCACGACCTGGGTGGACGGCACCGGGCGCAGGCCCAGGGCGGCGCACACGTGGCGCTCGACGGCGGGGTCCACGTTCGACCACGTGCCCACCGCCCCCGACAGCTTGCCCACGGCCACGGCCCGACGGGCCGCCTCCAGCCGGGCCCGGTCGCGGTCGGCCTGCAGGCACCAGTGCGCCACCTTGACCCCGAAGGTAGTGGGCTCGGCGTGCATGCCGTGGGTCCGACCCACCATGGGCAGGTCGCGGAACTCGAGGGCCCGCTCCTTGAGTGCGGCCACCAGGGCCCGGCTGGCCACCAGCAGCACGTCGGCGGAGCGGGTGAGGGTGACGCACAGGGCGGTGTCGACCACGTCGCTCGACGTGAGGCCGTAGTGCACCCAGTTGCCGGCGGGGGGGCCGACGGTCTCCTGCACGACGTCGACGAAGGCGGCCACGTCGTGGTCGGTGACGGCCTCACGCTCGGCCACCGCGGCCACGAACGCGGCGTCCACCTTCGGCGCCCGCTCGCGCACGGCCTTGGCGTCGTCGGCCGTAACCGTGCCCAGCTCGGCCCAGGCCTCGGTGGCCAGGACCTCCACCTCCAGCCAGGCGGCCAGGCGGGCCTCGTCGGTCCACAGGCCGGCCATCTCCGGCAGCGAGTAGCGGGGGATCACTGTGTCATCTGGGGGATCACTGTGTCATCTGGGGGATCACTGTGTCATCTCTCCCGGCGGGGCCCCAACCCCGCCTCCTCGCCCAGGTGGGGCCCCTGCCCGGGCGCCGTTGCGCGCCTGTGCCCGTCGTTCTTCGAGCTTGGCGGCCAGGTCCTGGTCGGTGATGGCCAGCATCTGCACGACCAGGAGGGCGGCGTTGGCCGCGCCATCGACGGCCACGGTGGCCACGGGCACGCCCTTGGGCATCTGCACGGTGGCGTAGAGGGCGTCGATGCCGTTCAGGGCGCCGCCCGACAGGGGGACTCCCACCACCGGCAGGGTGGTGTTGGCCGCGACCGCACCCGCCAGGTGGGCGGCCATGCCCGCGCCACATATGACCGCCGCGTACCCGTTCTGGCGGGCCGACTTGGCGAAGGTGGCCACGTCGTCGGGGGTGCGGTGGGCCGACATCACCCGCTCGTCGGGCTCCAGCCCGAACTCGGCGAGCGTGGCCGCCGCCGCGGCCATCTTGTTCTGGTCGTTGGGCGAACCCATGAGCACGGCGACCTTCACCGGACCTCCTCCTCCACGCGAAGCGAGCTCGCGACAGGTATCGCGATGTCGGTCCGATACTGCATCCCCGGCCACGACACATGCGAGACGGCCCGGTAGGCCCGCCGGCGGGCCTGGTCGGGATCGCTCCCCATGCCTGTGACCTGGAGCACCCGGCCCCCGGCGGTGATCAGTGAGCCCGAGGGCCCGAGCGGCCCTCTGAGCGGAGTGGCGGGCCCGGCGTCGACGCCCGCGCAGTACACGGTGACCCCCTCCTCGGCGGCGGCCGCGTCGAGGCCGGCGATGGTGTCGCCGGTGCGGGGCGAGGCCGGATAGCCCTCGGTGGCCAGTACGACGGTGACGGCGGCGGCGGCAACCGTGGCAGGCTCCGAGCGCAGGCGGCCCGCAGCAGCCTCGGCAAGGA
>JBPCJV010000112.1:0-6033 GCA_051004925.1 Acidimicrobiales bacterium
GCCCCGATCCGAGGAACTCGCCGGACGTGTTGACGCGCACATGCTGCCTGCGACTGCTTCCTTCCGGAACGTCTCCGTCAGAGCGTGGGCGTCGGAGACCCTTCGTTTAGGGCACACCGATGTCCGCACGTCGCGGCGAACGTCGGCGGTCGCCGAGCACGGCGTGGTCGCCTGACGCGCCTTTGACCTCCCACACAGATCGACCGCCCCGAGGGATAAATGACGATGCTGCTCACTCGTCAAGGGGTAGGGCGATGATCGGTGCGAAAAGTGCAACAGGATCGAGCGACGCCTTGACGCCTTGACGCGTTGGATGTAGAGTCTGGTCATGGCAGATGCCGAAGCCACACTGTCCGAGTCCTTTCACCAACACCTCGGCCGGCTGCTGTCCCGTCACGACCGGCTGCTCGACAAGGTGGACGAGACCGAGGCGGGGGAGTTGGGGCGGCGGGCCGCCGAAGCCGCCCTTGCCCCGCTAATCTGGGGCGAAGCCGTGGGCGAGCGCTGGGATACGACGGCGACGGCCGAGTTCCTTGGTGTCACTCGCCAGGCCCTTCACGAACGGGTCAAGCGGGGGACGCTGCTCGGCGTCCCTGGACGCGGAGTGACCTGGTTCCCAATCTGGCAGTTCGACCTTGCCGGCCGCTGTGTGCGCCCGGTCGTAGGTTCACTACTCCAGGTATTTCGCAACATCGAACGACCCCTCGGGGCCGTTGAGATCGCAACGTGGGCACGACGCCCTCACGCTGAGTTGGACGACGTGGCCCCTGCAGACTGGGTTGCCGATGGCCGTCCCGAGGATGCAGTCGTCACGACGGCCCGCCACAGCGCAGCACGCCTGGCCGCGTGACCCTGCGTCGTCCTCCAGCTGATCCCGCCGAGCTGACCAAGTTCCCGGTCCGGTCAATTGCCGATGCCTACCCCTACGCCCGGATCCACGCCGAGGCACACGAAAACCGGGATGGTTCTGCGCCTGTGGCGACCACCGCTTCGACCCGCCGCCCCAAGCTCGGGAGCTTTTCGGCACCTGCTACCTGGCCGGTCATCCCGTCGGTGCGTTCATCGAGAAGTTCGCCGACCTCGGGATCGTCACCCGCGAACGCGTCGACGCTCACCGGCTGGCCCATCTACAGATTCCTGCCACCCGCCTGGCGGACGTCACCGACGGAGCGCGTTGCGATGGGGCGTCACCGGTGAACTCGGCGCCGGAGGCGACTACCCAGGCCTGGGCGGAGCGTTTGTTCCAAGCTGGCTTCGGCGGCATCTGGTACACCGCGAAGCATGATCCACGGGGCGATCTGCACTCGATCGCACTGTTCGGGAAGCCCGGATTCCACGAGGAGGCGTTCGTGAGCAGCTGGTCGGAACCGATCGGCGACGAACTCGTAGGTGACGTTGGGGTCCGCTTCGACATTCAGGTGCTGCCGGCCACATCGCTGTAGCAACTTCAGGGCTCCAACGCCCTCCTGCGGGGGTCTCTCCGATCGACGGATAATCACCCTTATCGCCGACTTCTCTCGTGCCGGGTAGAGGTCGGCGGCGCCGTCGTTGGGCGCTGCGCGCCGCTCTATCCGCCGTCAGGGCCTGAGGGGGCCCACGGGTGGGAAGCCGCAGGAGTGGCCCGGCGTCTCGATGTTGTCGCCCTTGTCGACCACCTCGCCGACCCTCGTGCCGATCACCGCCAGGTAGCACCCGCTGGTGTTGTCCACGAGCTGGGTCCCGCTGAAGATCGTCCGTCCGGCCGTCCAGACGGCGCCGTCCTCCCCGAGATCTCCGGTGTTGACGTTGTCGAACAGTCGCGACTTGATGATCCTGGTGGAGCCTCCGAAGATACTCACCGCCGCGCCTCGGTCGGCCCGGTTCTCGTTCATCGAGGACTTGCTGATCCACACCGGCTGGTCGTCGACCGACACGGCGCCGCCCTGGGACAGGGAACCGCGGGCGACGTTGGCGGTGAACGTGCTGTCGGTGATGCTCGTCGGGAACCGTGGCCCGTCCAATGCCAAGACGACTCCCGATCGCACCGCACCGCCGGAGGCTTGGATGCCCTCGAAGAACACGAGGTCGACGTCCGCGGTGTTGGACTTGAACAGGCTGTGGGCGATGGTCAATGGGCGGCTCAGGGACAGCACCGCCCCGCCCCCGCGGACTGGGCGAAGCTCGCTGCCGGCTGTCTTCGCCGTGTTCGACGTGTTGTTCTCGAAGGTGGTGTAGTCAATCGTGACCGCGCCGTTGAGCGTGAAGGCACTGGCTCCCGAGACGTACGTCGCGGCGATGGCACCTCCACCGTCTCCGCCGATCTCCCGGTTGTCGCGAAAGACGCTCGTCCGGATCAGCGATGGTCCACCGTTGCGCAGCGAGATGGCGCCGCCTCCGCCGCTCGGGTGGCAGGTGAAGCCGCAGACGACGGAGTTCCCGACGAACTCGCTGTTGGTCACGACCAGTTCGGCGGACGTCCCGAAGACACTGATGGCGCCGCCCGCGCCCGAGAGGAAGTCGCCGCCGCTCTCGAGGGTCCCGGCCTGGTTGTTGAGAAAGCGCATGCGGTCGGCCACGAACTTGGCATCGCCGACGAACACGGCTCCTCCGCCGAAGGCGCTGCCCGAGAGGTTTCCGTTCTTCAGGGTGAGCCCACGCATGGTGACCGTGCCTGGCAGGCCGAGGAAGAAGATCTGGCTGCGATGGCCGCCGCTGATCGACACGGAGTGGCCGTTGGCGTCGAGCGTGAGCTCCTTGTGGATCTCGATAGCGCCCCGGTTCGGGTTGATCCCGATCGTCCCGTCACAGCCGAAGAGGATCGTGCCCCCCTCAGGGACGGCGGCGATGGCCGCACGCAGCTGGGCGTCACGGCAGACCGTGAGCACCGTGGCGCCCTCCGCGGCGGCCGGACCGGCTGGCGCGACGGCCAGCCCCGCGGTGACGGCCAGGGCGGCGGCGATGGCAATGCACTTGGCAATGGACCTGCGCATACCAGCACCTCCCACCCGCGGGAGAGGCTCGCCGCGAGTGGTCATCCTAGTGCTGAACCTACTGGCCCTGGGTCGGGGTGGTCCGGTCGCTGGTCGCTCAAAGGCGATGCTGCGAAGTGCGGAAGGCTCTGGGGGGGGTGCGGTGGAGTTGGCCCAGATCGTTCCGGAGGTCAAGGAGCTCGTGGGCCCGCTGGACGCCCCCGCCACGTTGGATCCCGAGACGGCCCGGTTGCGGCTGTTCGAGGCCGTCGGAGGGCTGGTCTTCACCCTGAGGAGTCACCGGCCGCTGGTGGTGGTGCTCGACGACCTGCAGTGGGCCGACGTCCCGTCGCTGCAGCTCCTGGGCTTTCTGGGGTCCCGCCTCCGGGAGGTCCCGCTGCTGGTGGTCGGCACCTTCCGTCCTGCGGAAGTCGACCCCGGTCATCCCCTCACCGACACCCTCGCCACCCTCGCCCGACACCAGGTGACCGCGCACCTGGAGCTGGATGGCCTCGCCGCCTGCGAGGTGGGCCTCCTGCTGGCGGCCACCACCGGCGCCCCGGCAGCGGCCGAGGTGGTGCAGACCGTGGTCGCCCGCACCGACGGCAATCCCTTCTTCGTGGCCGAGCTGGCCCGGCTCCTGGTCTCCGAGCACGACCTCCGCCCCGATACCGTGGCCAAAGCGGGTGCCGGCGGGTGTGCGCGACGTGCTGCGCCGCCGCCTGGGAAGGCTCCCCGAGCAGACGATCGCCTTGCTGTCCCTCGCCGCCCTCGTCGGTCGAGACTTCGACGTCGACGTGGTGCAAACGGCCGTGGACCTCGACGGCGAGCGCACGCTCGAGCTGGTGGAGGCGGCAATGATGAGCGGGCTCGTTCTGGAGCACGCCGAAGTGGTGGGGCGCTTCCGATTCAGCCACGACCTGGCGCGCGAAACGGTGACCGCCGACCTCACCGCTGTCCGCCGCGCCCGCCTCCACGCCCGCTTGGCCGACGCCCTGGAGGCGAGGCGAGGGGGTGACGCCGAGACCGCGGTGGCCCTGGCCCACCACCTCTTCCAGGCCGCGCCGGTGATCGGCGTGGAGCGACCCGTATCCGCCGCCTGTCGGGCCGCGGACGTGGCCACCAGCCGCCTGGCCCACGAGCAGGCCGAGGAGCAGTTGAGTCGTGCGTTCCGGGCCGAGGCCGAGCTGCTCGCAGGGAGGGCCGCCGAGGCTGGAGGCCCGGGCGGCGGAGAGCCTGGCACGACGAATCAGTTCCTTCCCCTGACGATCCCGTCAGCGGAGGCTGGCCTCATAGACCTCCTCCGCCGGAAGGCTCAAGAGCCGCTCGGCCATCTCCTCCTTGAGCTGCCGGGCGCGATCCGCCTCGGCCGGCGTCGGGGCTTCCCGGCATGCGAGTTGGAGGAACTCCTCCGGTACGAGGCCGTCCCGAGCAACCAGGTCGACCACTGTTCCCCGGTAGCCGAGGCGGAAGAAGAAGTGGCCTCCCGGAGCCTCCGGAGCCTCGACACCGGCCGGCTCGGACGCCAGGCGGTACCGGTCCCCCGTCACCGCACGGGTGACCACCTCGAACGCGTCGCGCGCGCCTCCGCCCGGAAACCCGCTCTCGACCGTGATGTCGTGGCGCTCCGGCGGTTCACCAGGCGACAGCAGTGGGAAGGCGCGCTCCATCGCCTTGAAGGCGTGGGCGACGCCGGCGATCGAGCTCCGGCCGTGGTACTTCAGGAGGTCGTCGAAGGAGATGGAGATCGAGTCGCCCTGATCACCGACCACGAGTGTCGTCATGGGCGCATACTGCCCGAAGTCCTCGACGAGCATGGCGAGCTTGCCCATTGCCATCGTCCATCCAAGTTCGTTGTCGGCGAGCGACAGCCCCGGTGGCAGGTTCTCATGGAGGCCGACGGCCTCCGTGCCGGTGCCTGAGTCGCTGAGGAGGTAGGAGATCGTCATCTCGCCCTGCATGGACGGATCGTCGGTTTCGAACTCGACGGCCTGGACGACTTCGCGGTCCGGGACGAGCTTCACGAAGCGGCCGTGATAAGCGTCGGTTCGTGCCGTCGTCTTCCCCGTACTGGTCGGGTCGTCGTAGGTCAGCGAGATACGGAAGCATCCACCTTCGTGCGGGTTGAACGAGTGCACCGTGCTCGTCATGCCGTCGGGCACCATCCACCGTTCGACGGATGCAGCGTCGAGCAGCGCTCGGTACACCACCGATCGGCGAGCACGAATGTGACGGGCGAGGCGGGTTCTCGGCTCGTTCACGTCTTCCACCTGCACTCCTCCCCTACGACGCCGTCACACTAGATTTTTCGGCGTGCCGATCGGAGTGGTCGTTGGCCTGGTCTCGGGCGTTCTCACCTGTCTCGTCACCGAGATCTACTGCCACCGCTGCCTTGCCCACCGAGCCTTTCGGATCCACCCGGTACTGGGAACGTTTCTCGGCGGCTTCATGCAGGTGTACGGCGGGATTCATCCCCAACGGTGGGTCGGGGTCCATCGGCTGCACCATCGCTACGCCGACACGCCGCTCGATCCTCACTCACCCCTCGAGCGCCACCCTCTCCTGGTGCTGGTCGGCACCCCCTACCTGTTCGCCGTGGCCCAGCGGCGGCTGCCGGCCGATTCGTCACCCGCGCCGGGGATCCTTCACGTCGCCGTCCGCATCCTCATCTCCGCCTTCTGGCTCTTCACCATCGGGCCGGCTCAGACACTGATCGCCCTGGCCGTCCACCTCGTCTGTTACCTCGGCATCATGGGGATGGTCAACACCGCCGGTCACCGTTCAGGGAGCAAGCCCCATCCCGACTTCCCGGGGTACGACCTGGCCTGGCTGGCCCTCCTTCTGCTGGGCCACGGCTACCACAACTCCCACCACGCCCATCCGGCTGCGGCCCGCACGGGCTTCCTCGACCCCATCTGGCCGGTTGTGCGCCTTCTCTCCGGGCTGGGACTGATCGCTCTCGAGGAGCAGCGGACGCCGGCACAGCCCCGAACGTGCTGCCTGGCCTCGGTCTCCGGGTCGGTAGGCGGCCGTCCGAGCGACTCCTCCCCCCACCGGCCAGACCCGCTCGTCGTCGAGCATGCCC